>JALUUU010000074.1 GCA_027021185.1 archaeon
AGGCTTCAGAATTTTTATATAAAGTTTTATCTTTTCTCCCTTATTTTCGATAATATGGATGCTCATATTCCTATTATATTTTAGAAATTCTAAAAAACGCCACATATTTTTTGTGAATTTTGTAAATATCGTCATTTCTCACCTATAAATTAATTATGGACTATTTTTAATGTCTAATATTTAAATCATTTTCTTATCTATGTTTTTTTGTCCGGATGTTCATGAAAAGACGACTAATAGCTATTCACAGCATTGAAGAAGTCTAATAGAAAAATAATAGTGGAGTACTTCGTTGAAAATCTACTTTGAACACAAAAGCTAGCCATTTTTTTTTACTAATAGGGTTATTTGTCTTTCATTATTGCTAATGTCAGTTTTTGGTCTGGTTCCTGTGAGAGTCGAAGTAGTTCAAGAAGGCAGTCGGAAAAGCCTTAGACTGAGGAAAGGCGATAGGATAGATGACCTGTTAGAGAAACTAGGTATAAACCGGGAGACTGTTTTGGTCAGGTTGAATAACAAGGTATGTGTGGAGGAGGAGATCCTTAGGGAGGGGGATAAAGTAGAGATTATAAAGGCGATATCAGGTGGATAGATGCAACGTTGTGACAGGTGCTCTGAGGATGCTGTGTACCTGCGGAGGTACAGCGGCCAGAGGATGTGCAGTGAGCATTTTCTCAACTACTTCGAGGAAAAAGTTGTTAAAACGATAAAAAAAGAGAAAATGCTTCAGAGGGGGGATAAAGTAGGTGTGGGGGTGAGCGGAGGAAAGGACAGCTTAACAACCCTGCACATGTTAAAAAACCTTCAGGAAGATCTGGACCTTGAAGTCCACGCTATTGCCGTGGACGAGGGTGTAAAGGGATACAGGGCTGATACCCTAGGGGCTGCCAAGAACTTCTGTAGCCGGGAAAAAATCCCCCTTCATGTGGTGAGTTTCAAAGCGGGCCTAGGCTTTACTCTAGACGAGGTCCATAAAAAGCGCAGCCCCTGTGCATACTGCGGAGTTTTCAGGAGGAAACTCTTAAACGAAACAGGAATAAAACTGGGACTAGACAAGCTCGCCACGGGACACAATTTAGATGATGAGGTGCAGGCTATAATGATGAATTACATTAGCGGCGATGTCGAGAGAATAGCGAGATATGGCTCTGGCGACGGCAAGGGCGGGTTTGTGAAGCGGATAAAGCCCTTGGCTGAGATGCCTGAGAAAGAGGTGGCTTTATACGCTCTTCTATGGGATCTTGGGGCGAGCTTTGCAGAATGTCCCTACGCTGGAGGAACTCTCCGCTCAAAGGTGAGAGACTGGATCAACGCCCTTGAGAAAGATCATCCGGGGATAAAGTTCTCTATCCTGGCAGGCTCGAGGAAAATGCAGCCGTTATTAAGGAACGCCGCATCCAAGGAGCTGAAGAAGTGTGAAAAATGCGGTGCCCCCTCCTCTGGCTCAGTATGTAAGGCATGCCTCCTGCTGGAGGAAATTAATTTAAAAGGAAACGAAACCTTAATATAGTTAGATTGTGAGTTGTCATTCTTTCCATAGGTGAAATTGTATGGGAAAACGTGCGCATCATCCGAAAAGAGGATCTCTCGCATACAGCCCTAGGAAGAGGGCGTCCAGCTTAGTTCCCAGAATAAAGTCCTGGCCTCTGGAGAGCAGGGTTAGGATGCAGGGCTTCTGCGGATACAAGGCAGGGGTTACTCACGTTGTAATGGTGGACGACTATAAGAACAGCTTGACATACGGGGAAGAGATAGCTGTAGCCGCCACGGTGATAGAGACGCCACCCATGGTCGCCTGCGGCGTTAGGCTCTACGGAAGCGGGGGAAACGGTTTAAGGGTCATATCAGAGGTCTGGTCAAAGGATCTGAATAAGGATCTGGCAAGGGCTATGATTCTCCCGAAGAAAGAGCCAAAGACTCTGGAAGACCTAGAGAGCCTCCTGGATGAAGGCAGAGAGCTGAGGCTCATAACCCATACTCAGCCAAGGCTGGCATCTGTGCCCAAGAAAAAGCCAGAGATAATGGAGCACAGGGTTTCAGGAGAGCTGAAAGATGCCCTGGAGTATGTTAAAAATATCCTGGGGAAGGGGATAAAAATCAGAGACATCTTCGAGGAAGGCGAGTTCGTGGATACTATCAGCGTTACAAAGGGCAAGGGATTCCAGGGCCCCCTTAAGAGATGGGGGGTTAAGCACCTGCCCAGGAAGACCAGGAAGGGCCATAGGACCGCGGGAACCCTGGGTCCATGGCATCCGGCTGCCATGATGTGGAGCGTGCCCCAAGGGGGCCAGATGGGATATCACCGCAGAACCGAGTATAATAAAAGGATCCTTAAGATCGGTACGGGAGAGGAGATCAATCCTAAGGGAGGTTTCCTCGGTTATGGGCTGATAAAGGGTGATTGTGTTTTACTCAAGGGATCTGTGGCAGGTCCCAGGAAACGGCTTGTAAGGCTGCGGCCAGCTCTTCGCCCGCCAAATAAGATACCTGAGGGCAAGCCAGTGGTGACATACGTAAGCAGAGAGTCGAAGCAGGGGGCATGAGGTGAAAGTTAAAGTTTATACCATCGGGGGCAAAACCAGGGGGAGTATAGAGCTTCCTGAGTTCTTCGAGGAGGAGGTTAGAGAAGACCTCATTAAGAGAGCAGTTATCGCATCTCAGAGCTCCAGGTTTCAGCCTCAGGGTGTTGACTGGTATGCAGGAAAACGGACCTCCGCTTTCTCGGTTGGTCCTGGGCGAGGTGTGTCCCGGGTTCCACGGGTTAAGGGTCATCATCACCCAACAAGCGGCAGAGGGGCCATTGTCCCCCAGGCGGTTGGAGGAAGAACAGCTCACCCACCTGTGGTGGAGAAAAAGATCAAGAAGCGAATAAATCGCAAGGAGAAGATTAAGGCCCTGCGTTCCGCTATCGCCGCCACGGCGAAAAAAGATCTTGTTCTCAGGAGGGGTCACAGGGCGGAAAACGCCCCGAGCATTCCTCTCATTGTTGAGGATAAACTCGAGACCCTGAAGACAACTGCTGACTCCAAGAAGGCCCTGGAAAAGCTAAAGGTATGGGAGGATGTGCTGAGGGCAAAGGAGAAGAAAATACGTGCCGGAAGGGGCAAAATGAGGGGCAGGAAGTACAAGGGAAAGAAGAGCCTCATAATAGTTGTGGCTAAAGACGAAGGCATCTCCAGGGCTGCGAGGAATCTCCCTGGAGTGGACGTGGTGGAAGCAGGGAAGCTCGGAGTTGAGGACCTGGCTCCGGGAACCCACTGTGGACGGCTTGCCCTTTACACCAAAAGAGCGGTGAGCGTGCTCGCTGAGAGGCTGGGGGTGAAGGGATGAGCGTAATAATCCACCCTGACGTGACAGAGAAATCCATGAAGCTGCTGGAGACAGAGAATAAACTCGTATTCGTTGTAGCCAGGGGCGCCAATAAGGCCAAGATCAGGGAGGAATTGGAAAAGTTATACGAGGTTAAGGTGGATAGTATTAATACCCTCATAACGCCCAAAGGGATAAAGAAAGCATACGTTAAACTCCCCCCGGAGTACAGGGCTGAGGAGATCGCAACGAGAATTGGAATATTTTAGGTGACACAATGGGAAAGAGAATCACTTCGCAGAGAAGGGGAAAAGGAACCTCGGTATATAGAGCCCCGTCCCACAGATACAGAGGGGATATTAGGTACAGGCAGATAACCCCTCAGGAGATGGAGGGGGCCATAAAGGGTGTAGTCCAGGATGTCGTTCACGATCCTGGTAGGAGCGCCCCTCTTCTGAAGGTTAGGTATGAGGACGGAGGATCGGGGTATCTCCTTGCCTGTGAGGGTGTAAGGGTAGGCGACGAAATATATATAGGCGCAGAAGCAGGCATCGCCCAGGGAAACGTCTTACCGTTGAGCAGGATCCCGGAGGGGACGCCTGTTAATAACGTGGAGCTTACCCCAGGGGATGGTGGAAAACTTATAAGGTCCTCGGGGACCTATGGTCTTCTCATAACTCATGACGTGGGCAGGGCAGTTATTCAGCTGCCCTCTGGCGTGTTGAAAACTGTTGATTCCCGCTGCAGGGCAACCATCGGTGTGGTTGCAGGAGGAGGAAGGCGAGACAAGCCTCTCCTAAAGGCGGGTAAGATGTATTACAAGATCAAGCCCAAGGCTAAGTACTGGCCAATTGTCAGGAAGGTAAGGATGAACCCTGTGGCCCATCCATACGGAGGCGGTTCAGGAGCACCGGGTAAGCCAACAACTGTTTCCAGGAATGCGCCTCCAGGAAGAAAAGTGGGGCTTATAGCAGCAAAGAGGACAGGGAAGAAGTGAGGAGGTAAGAGAGCAACATGCCAAAAAAATTCACTTATCGCGGTTACACCCTTGAAGAGCTTCAAAAAATGCCGAGGGATCAATTCATTGAGTTGCTGCCTGCCAGGCAGCGCAGAACCCTCAAGAGGGGATTCACTCAGCGACAGAAAAAGCTCTTAATGAAGATTGAAAAAGCCAGAAAGGGTGAAAAGGTCAGGTTAAAAACCCACTGCAGAGACATGGTTGTTTTGCCTGAGATGGTTGGCCTCACAATAGAGGTGCACAACGGTAAAGAATTCACGAGGGTAGAGATCAAACCTGAGATGATAGGCCATTATCTGTCGGAGTTTGCCCCGACGAGGAGGCGTGTAAGGCACGGTGCTCCCGGAATGGGTGCTACCCGGTCCAGTCTCTACATACCCTTGAAGTAGGTGCTGACATGTCTGGTTATTCCTATGTCCCGGAGAACGAGGAAAAAGCTGCTAAGGCGTATGGAAGGGAGCTGAGGGTTTCCTACAAGTACGCCGTGGAGCTGTGCCGGGAGCTCAGGGGCAAGAAGCTTGAAAAAGCCAAGGAATACCTGGAGGACATTATAAATTTGAAGCGTGCGTTACCTCTGCGCAAGTTCAAGAAAGGCGTGGCCCACAGGCGGGGCCTCACCAGGGCTTATGCTGGGAGGTATCCTGTCAAGGTGGCGGAGCACGTGCTCAAGGTTTTAAGGAGCGCCGAGGCAAACGCCGAGTACAACGGATTAGACGGCGACAAACTATACATTAAGCACATCTCAGCCAGCAAGGGGAGGCTGATAAAGCGGTATTTTCCCAGGGCTTTTGGCAGGGCGACCCCTCATTTCAGACATTCAACGAATCTGCAGGTGGTTCTAGAGGAGCGGTAACATGGCCATTGAGCGCAAGTTTATTCAAGACAACATTAAGAAACTTGAGGTAAAGGAGTTCCTTTTGAAGGAGCTCGACAGGGCTGGTTGCGGGGAGATAGAGATTCAGCGAACCCCTCAGGGAACCAGAGTCATTGTTAACGCCCAGCGTCCCGGACTTGTTATTGGGAAGAAAGGGGCATCTATTAGGAAGCTCACGAACATATTGAGCAAGAAATACGGGATAGACAACCCTCAGATAGAGGTCAACGAGTTACAGGTTCCCGAGCTGAATGCCCAAGTAATGGCAAAGAACGTTGCCTCATCCCTGGAGCGGGGTGTGCACTTCAGGCGTGCGGGATACACTGCCCTGAGGCGCATCATGGAGGCAGGAGCGAGGGGGGCCCAGATAGAGATATCTGGGAAGCTAACTGGTGAGAGGGCGAAGTCGGTTAAGTTCACGGACGGCTATCTTAAGCGCTGCGGTGATCCGGCCTTCATGTATGTCAGGGAAGGAATTGCCCAGGCAATGCCAAAACAGGGGGTCCTCGGAGTCAAGGTTAAGATAATGCCGCCGGGAGTCGTGCTTCCTGACGACATAGAATTTATAGGGGAGGAAGTCAGAGAAAGTAAACCAGCAGAGGTGAAAGAGGAGATCGAGGAGCTGGTTGAGGAAATTCAGGAAGAAATAAGTGACATCGTGGAGGGGGAAGAGGAAGTACCAAAAGCTAAAAAAGTTAAGCCAGAGAAAGTGATGCGTAAGGCTAAAAAGAAGGAAAAGACCAAAGAGGAAGAGGATGGCGATACTGAGGAGTGAAGAGATAAGAGACCTCTCATTGGAAGAATTAGAGGAAAAATTAAAAGAGCTGCGAAACGAATTATTACGTGAAAAATCTATGATAGCTTCAGGGGGAGCCCCGGAAAACCCTGGGAGGATTAAGGAGATCAAGCGCACCATAGCCAGGATCCTGACCATCAAAACCCAAAAGGAAGGAGCAACCTGATGGCGGTTTGTGAAGTATGTGGTTTACCTAAGGAACTTTGCGTCTGCGAGGACATCGCCAGGGAAGCCCAGAAGATAAAAGTCTACACAACGAGACGGAAATTCGGGAAGTTGATGACGGTCGTTGAGGGAATAGACGACCGAAGCATCGATTTGAAGGAGCTTGTAAAGATCCTGAAAACAGAATGCGCATGTGGCGGAACATTTAAAGATAAGCGCATCGAGCTTCAGGGTGATCATAAGGAGAAAGTCAAAGACATGCTCCTGCGCATAGGCTTCTCCCAAGACTTAATAGAGGTCAAGTAAGAGCCTTCCCAGTGCCTACAGGCCTTTCGTGATGACTGAGATACGTCGTAGAGATATCCTTAAACACGAATTAATAGGCCTCGAGGGCGAGATAGTATCAGCTTCCGACCCTACCCTCGTGGGCAAAAAAGGGTTAATAGTCGACGAAACCATGAACACCCTTCTCCTCGCCACATCCAGAGGGGAGAAGCGGATTCCCAAGAAAAACGTGGTTATTAAAGTGAAGATTAATAAAGAGGAAGTAGTAATTCAGGGAAAAAGATTAATAGGAAGACCTGAAGACAGGGTGAAGAACAAATGAGAGACATCGGAATAGACGTCAGGCCTCCTGAAAAGGAATGCGACGACGCCCACTGTCCCTTTCACGGATCCCTAAAAGTAAGGGGGCAGGTGATAAGGGGAGTGGTCGCCAGCGATAAGATGAAGGGCACGGTAGTTGTGAGAAGGGATTATCACCATTATCTTAGGAAGTATGAGAGATACGAGAAAAGGATGTCTAGGCTTCTCGCCCATAATCCTCCTTGCATAAACGCCCAGGTGGGCGATGAGGTAAGGATAATGGAGTGCAGACCCCTCAGTAAAGGAACTAGCTTTGTCGTTGTGGAGAGGAGGGGGGAGAAATGAGGGGGGTTAAGGCTGACATTGTTAGGGCTCTGCCCAGCGGGGCGAGGGTCGGATGCATCGACAACTCAGGAGCTAAGATCATCGAGATAATCTCTGTAAGAGGGAGCGGAGGGGTTAGGCGCCGGATGCCCAGCGCCGGGGTAGGTGACATAGTGGTGGCGAGCGTGAAAAAAGGCACCCCTGAGATGAGGAAGCAGAAGGTTTACGCAGTTATCGTGAGGCAGAGGCAGGAGTACCGCCGACCCAACGGTATGCGGGTCAGCTTTGAGGATAATGCCGCCGTCATAACTAATGAGCGGGGAGAGCCTAAGGGTTCTGATATCAAGGGGCCCGTGGCCAAGGAGGCTGCGGAGCGCTGGTCTAAGATCGCGGGGCTGGCTAAAATAGTCGTGTGAGGTGGAGAAATGGAGTCAAGGCAACCGGGGAAACAGAGAAAGGCTCTCTATACGAGTCCCCTTCATAAGAGGCAGAAGATGGTATCCGCCCCCCTCAGTGAAAAGCTGCGCTCCAAGCAAAAAAGGCGCTCTATGGGACTTAAAAAAGGGGACACCGTGGTTGTAATGCGCGGCGACTATAAGGGTCATAAAGGGAAGGTTGTTAAGGTAAGTTTAAAAAGGAGAAAAATCTTTGTAGAAGGGGTCACTGTTCAAAAGGCCGACGGCAGTGACAGGTTCTACCCCGTTGATCCTTCTAATGTTAGAATCGTTAAACTGGCTAAGAGGACTAAGAAATGAAGAGGCATTTGAAAAGACTCGCGGCTCCTAAGGCCTGGAGGCTCCCGAGAAAGGAGCGAAAATGGACGGTTAAGACCTCTCCAGGTCCCCACAGGACCGACAAGTCCCTTCCCCTCCTCCTTGTGGTGAGGGATTTCCTGGGGCACGGCAAGACGAGCCGGGAGGCTAAAAGAATTATCAAAGAAGGAAAAATCCTCGTGGACAAGCGGGTGAGGAAGGATCACAAGTTCCCAGTAGGCTTAATGGACATAGTGGAGATACCTGATGTCAAGGAGCGATGGCTTGTCCTCTTCGACAGTAAGGGAAAAATAAAGCTCAACAAGCTAACGATAAAAGGGGCGAAGCACAAGCTTTGCAGGATCATGGATAAGACCATGGTGAGGGGGGGCAAGATCCAGCTGAACCTCCACGACGGCAGGAACATCCTCGTGGATCCTGAAAAAGACGGATACAAGACCAAGGACACGATCCTTCTGGATCTCAAGAAAAACAAGATAGTTGGGCATCTGCCCTTCAAAGAGGGGAGCAAGGCCCTGATAACAGGGGGTAAACACATTTCCAGAGTTGCTGAGATCAAGGAGTACAGAGTGAAGCGCGGATCTGAGTCTAATATTGTCGTGCTGGAGGATGATGACGGAGTATTCGAGACCATAGAGGACTACGTATTCGTCGTTGGAGACGATAAACTCGCAGTCCGGGAGGTCGCTAAATGAATGTGATGAGGGAGCTCAAGATCGCTAAGGTGACCGTTAACATGGGCGTTGGAGAAGGCGGGGAACGCCTCGCCAAGGCCGAAGCCCTCTTGGAGCAGCTCACCGGTCAGCGTCCAATAAAAACCTATGCCAAGGCCACTAATCAGACCTTCGGGATAAGGAAGGGCTCCCCCATAGCGTGTAAGGTAACCCTCCGGGGATCAAAGGCAGAAAAGTTTCTAAAAAAGGCCCTAGAGGCCGTGGAGCACAGGATCCAGAAAAAAAGCATTGATAGTTGGGGAAATCTTTCCTTCGGCATAAAAGAGCATATAGATATCCCTGGGGTGCGTTATGATCCATCCGTGGGCATCTTTGGCATGGATGTATGCATAACCGTGGAGCGCCCGGGGTACAGGATAAAGAGGAGGCGTATAGGCACGAGGAAGATTTCCAAAGCACATATTGTAACTCCGGAGGAGTCCATCAATTTTCTAAAGGAGAGATACGGTGTTAAAGTCGAGGGATAACATGCCAGCGAAGGTTGGTAAAGGAACGAGGAAGTGCAAAAGATGCGGGTCACACGGACCGGTAATAAGGAGGTACGGCCTCTACATATGCAGGCACTGCTTCAGGGAGATTGCCAGCGAGATAGGCTTCAAAAAATACGAGTGAGGTAATAACATGCAAATGGACCCCCTTGCGGACGCGCTCTCGAATCTGAAGAACAACGAGAGCACAGGAAACCTGAGGGCAGTCATAAAGCCGGCCTCCAAGCTGATAGGCAAAGTGCTGAAGGTGATGCAGGATCACGGATACATAGAGGAATACAAGTTTATTGAAGACGGTAAGGCAGGGCTATTTGAGGTTAAGCTCGCAGGAAAAATAAATAACTGCGGTGTTATAAGGCCACGGTATCCGGTTGGTAAGAGAGACTTCGAGGTGTATGAGAAGCGCTTTCTACCTGCCAGTGACTTCGGGATTCTTATTGTAAGCACCCCCAAGGGGGTGATGTCCCACAACGAGGCAAGGAAACTCGGGGTGGGCGGCCGGCTGCTGGCCTTTGTATACTGAGGTGTCGGATATGAGCTCAGGGAAATTCATGGAGGAAATTGAAATTCCTGAAGGGGTTGAGATTGTTCAGGAGGGCAGCAAGATAACTGTCCGCGGCCCGAAGGGAGAGGTCTCCAGGAACCTGAGTTATCCAGGAGTCAAGATCGTTAAAAAAGACGGGAAAGTAGTTGTCTCCACCGAGAGCGGTAGGAAGGCCCAGAAGGGAATGATGGGCACTTTTGCGTCTCACATCAGGAATATGGTGAAGGGGGTTACAGAGGGCTATGAGTACAAGCTCAAGGTTGTGTACGCCCACTTCCCCATGAGCGTTAAGGTTGTTGGTCGGGAGGTTGTGGTGGAGAACTTCCTCGGGGAAAAGATTCCCCGGCGGGTGAAGATAGTCGGCGGATGTGAGGTAAAGGTCAAAGGAACCGATGTCTTCGTAAAGGGCATCGATAAAGAAGAAGTGGGACAAACATGCGCCAATATCGAGATGCTGACCAGGGTTAAAAACAGAGACGCCAGGGTATTTCAGGACGGTATCTACCTGGTTGAGAGAGACGGTGTTAAAGTATGAAGTTCCTCAGGAGCGAGACTCACAGATACAAAAAACTAGAGAAGAAATGGAAGAAGCCCAGGGGCAGGCATCATAAGATGCGCCGCTCCTTCAGAGGCAAACCCCTGTCCCCAAGCATAGGCTACCGTGGAACCAACGGTGCCCGGGGGCTCCATCCCTCAGGTTTCCAAGAAGTCATCGTGCATAATCCATCTGAGTTAGACGGCATTGACAGCCAAAGACAGGCCGTAAGAGTGGCCGCTGGAGTTGGTAAGAGGAAAAAGGCGGAAATCATTAAAAAGGCGGAAAAACTAAAATTGAAGGTCTTGAATTAGAGGTTTTGCCATGGATCTTAAGACGTCCAGGAGACTTGCAGCATCCATCTTGAAGGTTGGAGAAGGCAGAGTATGGCTTGATCCGGAGGATGCCGAAGCGATTGCCGCAGCCGTTACCAGGGAGGATATCAGGCGCCTTATAAAGGCGGGAGCGATCCAGGCGAAGCCCGTTAAGGGAGTGAGCAGGTACAGGGCTAGGAAGAACCGCATCCAGAGGATGAAAGGCAGGCGCCAGGGGCCCGGGAAGAGGAAGGGCCGGAAGGGCGCAAGGCTCGCCCGTAAGAAGAGATGGATGGCCACTATACGGGCTATACGGAGGAGGCTCAGAGAGTTCAGGGATTCTGGTGAAATAGACACCAGGAGATACAGGAAGCTTTACCTCATGGCAAAGGGCGGAGCCTTCAGGAGTAAAGCCCACCTAGAGGCAGCGGTAAAGGAGTCCAGGAGGTAACTATGGCTAGAAGCGCGAGATACAGGGTGCCCTTCAGAAGGAAAAGGATCGGTAAAACTGACTACAGGAAGAGGCTGCGCTTTCTCCTTTCTAAGACTCCCAGGCTGGCCGTGAGGAAAAGCCTTAAAAACATACGGGTGCAGCTCATCGAGTACTCTCCCTCTGGTGATAGGGTTGTCGCTTCGGCCCACTCTAACGAGCTGAGAAAATATGGCTGGCTGGGCTCAACATCCAACACCTGCGCAGCTTACCTAGTTGGACTGTTATGCGCCAAGAAGGCCTTACAGAAAAAGTATTCCCAGGCTATTCTGGATATCGGGTTCCACGCACCCACCAAGGGTGCAAAAATCTTTGCCGCCCTGCGGGGAGCCCTGGATGGCGGTTTGGAGATACCTCATAGGGAGGATTTGATCCCTGAGGAAGCAAGGATCAAAGGAGAGCATGTGGCGGCGTATGCAAAACTCGTGGATAAAAATAAGCAATTCTCTAAATACATAGAGAGCAACCTCGACCCAGAGGGACTTCCTGATCATTTTGAGGAGGTTAAGAAGCGTATTCTGGGCTCCAAAGATTAGTGGAGGATGAAAGATGGACGACTGGGAACCGGTGACAAGGCTCGGAAGGATGGTTAAGAGCGGAGAGATCAGGGATATCAAGGACGTGTTCAAGTCCGGGCTGCCGATTATGGAGACGGAGATCATCGATACCCTTCTCCCAGACATGGAGGAAGAAGTACTGGACATAAACATTGTTCAGAGGATGCATAAATCCGGCAGAAGGGTCAGATTCAGGGCGACTGTCGTCATCGGTAATAAAGACGGTTATGTAGGTCTCGGAAATGCCGTTGCCAAAGAGGTTGGACCTGCCATCCGGAAGGCAATCAGGGTGGCCAAACTTAATCTAATCCAGATAAGAAGGGGATGTGGCAGCTGGGAATGCGGATGCGGAACGGCTCACAGCGTTCCCTTCACAGTCACAGGTAAATCCGGCAGCGTCAGGGTCACACTAATACCTGCCCCCAAGGGCCTGGGTCTAGCCACGGGCGATGTTTCAAAGAAAGTCCTGACCCTGGCAGGGATCACCGACGTGTGGTCCCGGACCAGCGGGCAGACCAAGAGCACTGTAAATACCGCTAAGGCTACCTTCGACGCCTTGAGGCAGACCGCTCTGATAAAGATAACCCCTGATCAAGCCAAAAAGCTGGGAATAATAGAGGGCATGGTGGAGGCATAATCACGGAGGTTTGGTGAAGAGATGAGGCTAGCCGTGGTCAGGATAAGAGGCAGGGTAGGATTAAAGAAAGAGGTAGAAGACACCTTAAAGATGCTTAGGCTGACCCGGCCCAATTACTGCGTCCTAATAGATGATAGGAGAGAGTACCTGGGAATGATCGCCAAGGTCAAGGACCACGTAACGTGGGGCGAGGTCGATGCCGAGGCGGTAGCCAGGCTCCTGAGGCTGAGAGGCGAGCTGGAGGGGGGGAAGAAGCTCACAGACAGCTATCTTAAGAAACACACTCCTTACAAAAGCATCGAAGCCTTCGCCAAGGATTTCGTAGCACATAAAGCAGAGCTCAAAGATATTCCTGGCCTGAGGCTTTTTTTCAGATTACATCCGCCTAGGAAGGGATACGGCGGGGTTAAGAGAAGCGTCAGGGAAGGCGGTGCCCTGGGGCTACGAAAAAACATGAAAGACCTTCTCTATAAGATGCGGTGATAACGATGGCCAGAGCTGACAGGAAAATAAGAAAAAAGAGGGGTTCAAGAACCTGCGGAAAAGGCAGCCACAAAAAGCACAGGGGAGCGGGAAGCAGAGGAGGAAAGGGGATGGCTGGCACTCATAAACACAAGATGACATGGGTTATAAAGCACGATCCGCGTCACTTCGGGAGATATGGGTTTAAGCTTCCCCCAGAGGTTAAGAGCAAGGTTAAAACAGTAAATGTGGGCGAATTGGAAGACCTGGCCAAGGCCCATGGAGTCAAGAAAGGCAAGAAAATAATCCTGGACCTGGCTTCCCTAGGATACGACAAAGTCCTGGGGAAGGGCATGGTGACTAAGGCGCTTGTTGTGAAGGCTCAAAAATTCACCGAGAAGGCTCTTAAAAAAATAGAGTCTGCCGGAGGAAAGGCTGAGTCCCTGCTGGAGTGATTTTATGGGGATCCTTCACCGCCTGGAGCCGGTCCTTACCCGGATGCCTGAGGTTGAGCGTCCCAGATATGCGCTGACCTTTAAGGAAAGACTTCGCTGGGTAGGCATCGTTCTCCTCATATACTTTCTGTTGAAAGAGGTAGCTCTCTACGGGCTCTCGCCTACCGCCATTGACTACTTCGAGAATATCCGGGCTATCATGGCCGGAGGCTTCGGATCTATAATATCCCTCGGTATTGGCCCGATTGTCACGGCTAGCATCATCCTGCAGATCCTGGTGGGTGGCAAGCTCATAGATGTCGACCTTAGCCAGCCCCGGGACAGGGTGCTCTACATGGGAGCCCAGAAGGCCCTGGCAATAGGGTTCACCGTCTTTGAAGCCGCCGTCATGGTCTTCATGGGGGCGTTACCAGCGGTAAATAACGATCCCACACTGCAGCTTCTGATTATCCTTCAGCTCACCGTTGGAGGACTTCTCATAATCTATCTGGACGAGGTTGTAACAAAGTGGGGATTTGGCAGCGGTATAGGGCTGTTCATCATAGCAGGTGTGTGTGCGGAGATAGTCATCGGCTCCCTCAACCCCTTCCCAG
>JALUUU010000075.1 GCA_027021185.1 archaeon
CCCTCTTTTTCATAGAGCTCCAGCATCTCCATGAGGGCTTCCTCCCCCTCCCCGAGGATCCCCACGTCGAAGACCTTCGCCAGGGAACCTGGTAAGGAGGAGATGTGCACCCCCCCGTTTATAACCGGCACGTCCAGTTCTTTTTTGACCTCGGCCGCTGTCTCGATGGCTTCCTTGTAGTAGTGGCTCATTGAGGATATGCCCACCATGTCAGGGCTGTACTTCCGCACCTCCCTCAGGATGTCGTCGAAGTTGGCGTCGATTATGCGGGTGTGGTCGAAGCCCCCGTACTCCCTGAGGTATGTGGCGATGGAGGCCAGGCCCAGGGGCGGGGAGAAGTCGTCTTGAGTCAGGCTTATGAGCGCTAGCTTCATCGGCATCCCCTATTTAGCTTTCACCCTAAATATCTTCACCCTGCCGTTGTCAAAGACCTTCCTCAGGTAGTCCCTGCCCTCGGGGTTGAAGTCTCCCAGGGATCGCTCCTCCTCGCCGTAGTAGATCAGCGTGATGCCGTTGCTTCTCAGGAACATGGGGCGCTCAGATTCTTTCATGGTACTGAAGAACTCCTCTGTCAGCTTTTTCTTCTCCTGGTACCTAAGGGTCATGTCGTTTCCTCCCCAGTAGACCTTCTTGCTCACCATGCCCGCGATTCTGCCTCCTGTCATGCCCCCCGACAGGATGACGTCCCCTATTCCAGCGTTTTCCCCCAGCCACTGAATAGCCTCCAGGTCCAGGTTGTGGGTGTAGTAGGGGTACTCTGTTCCGGGGTAGCCATGGAGGCCCACCTTGTATGTTTCTTTGGCTATCCACAGGACATTAGTGGGAATCATCCCCAGGATCAGTACCGTCAGCATCAGGTTGTGACGGCTCTTTCCCATCCTCGGGAGGATGTGCTCAAATATGGCGTAGGTTGCAATGACCGCGAAGGGGATGCTGAGGCCGAGCTGGAGCTTTCTCTGCACAGTTATGGGGGCGTATGCCAGGGCCAGAGCGGCTATTATCCAGGCCGCCAGGAACATTTTCTTCTTGTCCAGGTTTCCCTTGGAGAGGTAGTAAACCGTTAGAAGGAAGGGGATCCCCAGGCCTATGACGAAGGAATAGGGGTTAGGGGATAGCTGTATGTTGTAATTTGTGAACTCCCTGAAAACAGGGTGAAGGGCGAAGGCGTAGAAGTTGAAGAGCATCGGTGGGATAGACACCGCCACGTAGCCGGCGAAGAGTTTGACCCGCTTGGGATCCCACTTCCCCAGGCTCAGGGCGGCGTACACCGCCAGGACAGCGTAGACGATGACAACGTCGTAGAGGTGGAAGGTCCCCAGGAGGAAGGTGAGTCCTCCCGCGTAGAGTACAACGTCCCTGATGTTCTCTGCCTCCCACCCCCTGTGGAAGTACATGAATATCAGGAGCATCACCGTGAGGCCTGCAACGTGGTGTATGTAGTAGGAGTACAGGATCAGGAAGGGGAAGACGTCGGTGAGCCACAGGTCGATGGGGAATATCCTGCTGCCCAGGGGCATGTTCTCCGAGAAGAACATTGGGGTGTGGTTCAGGGCCTTGAAGGCTGCCCAGAAGAGGAATCCGAAGCCGGAGGAAGTGAGGGCGATGATGAAGGCCACCCTTCTTTTCCTTACGTCCTCCAAGAAATACGCGATAAATCGGTAGAGAACCAGGAAGAACAGAAGAGAAAATATGATGTAGAAAATCCGGTATGTTGCCTCGGTGCTGAGGCCGGTTAAACGGGCGAAGAGGCCCATGACGAGAAAGAGGGTGTTGAGAAAAAGGGGCGGCACGTTTTCATGGGTGCGGTTCGTGGTTAACAGGATGGATCCCTCCCTGGCCTGGTTTATCCAGTCGTAGGATCCGAATATGATGTTCACCCCCAGGATCATGCCGGAGAAGGCCATGTCTTCGGGCTCGCTCAGGTACCCCCAGAGGTATGGAATGCTCACGAATCCCCCTATTAGTATAAAACAGTAAAGGACGAACTTTAATTCCCCCCTGCTCATGTCCATATCATGGAAAACACATAAATCCCTTTTAAGCTTTGCTGAAAATAATATAAGCAAGCTGGATTCATTATTTTATGATGCCCCCACCAGATATCTCCGTTGTCATTCCTTTTTTTAACGAGGAAGATAGCGTTGAAACCCTCTTCAAGGAGCTTAAGGAGGTTCTGGACGGGCTGGGGCGCTCCTACGAGATAGTCTGTGTAGATGACGGCAGCACCGACGGCACCTTTAGGAAGCTGAGACGCCTGAGGGAGAGGCACCCCGTGGTCAGGGTCGTGAAGTTCCGGAGGAACTTCGGTCAGACCGCCGCCCTCAGCGCCGGATTCGAGGTGGCGGAGGGCAGGATCGTCGTAAGCATGGACGGAGACCTGCAGAACGATCCCAGGGACATCCCAAGGCTAGTGGATAAGCTGGCTGAGGGATACGATGTCGTGGCGGGGTGGCGCCACGAGCGCAGGGACCCTGCTTCTAAGAAGATTCCCTCCAGGATAGCTAACTGGCTCAGGAGAAAGCTCCTCGGGGACGACCTCCACGACTCCGGTTGCACCCTTCGGGCCTACAAGAAGGAGGCCCTGAAGAACCTGAAGCTGTACGGGGAGATGCATCGTTACATCCCTGCTTTTTTGAGGGCCAGGGGTTACAGGATAGGGGAGGTTAAGGTGAAGCACAGGCCGAGGAAATTCGGCAGCACCAAGTACACCTCCTCTAGGCTTGCGAAGGGATTCCTGGACCTTCTCTACGTCAAGTTCTGGTCGGACTACTCCACCAGACCCCTCCACGTCTTCGGGTCCCTGGGGCTTATTCAGTACCTCTTCGCCGTCCTGATATTCATCGAGCAGGTGATAAAAGCCTTCATAGTGGGCGGGCTCTTCATAGGGCCGTTGCTGATGCTCTCTGTCCTGCTGCTGATCACCGGGACCCTGTTCATATTATTCGGCTTCCTCAGCGAGATCCAGATAAGGACCTACTACGAGAGGGTGGGGGAGAAGCCCTATGAGATAGAGGTTATCCTGGATTGAAATCCGGGTATTGCATTCATCTTTAAGATTT
>JALUUU010000076.1 GCA_027021185.1 archaeon
AGAAAGGTAAGGGTGTACGCAGGCACTATCCCTGAGGGAGAGCTAGAATCCTTGAAGAAGGACCTGGAAAAAGTGGCCGAGGACTATATTCTGGTCACGGGGGAGGCCGAAAAGAAGTCCATACCCGTTCTCATAGCCATAATGAAAGATTACGAAGGGGAAGTCAGCAGATATCTGCGCCTCAGACGCTTCGAGGAACTCCAGCTTCCCATAGAGTACCGCACAGGGACTATAGAGGAAGCCAGGAAAAAATTAGAGGAGACCTCCAAGAGGATACAAGAAGAGGAAGACAAGCTACTGAAAGAGCTCCAAGAAGTGGAAAAGGCGGAGAGGATTAATCTTCTGCGGATACGGGAGCTCCTGCAGATAGAGAAGTATCTCGACGAAACCAGCCAGTACTTCGGGAAAACCTCGAAGACCTATCTCTTCAGAGCATGGGTTCCCGCACCATACGTAGAAAAAGTCGCGGATCTCATCAGGAAGGCGTCCGACGGCTACTGCACGATATCCATAGAGGACCCCGGAGAAAAAGAAGAGCCCCCAACGATGCTCAGCAATCCGGGATTCGCAGCGCCCGTAGAGCTCCTGACCAACACCTACGGTACGCCGCCGTACAGCAAAATCGATCCAACTCTTATGATGACCATCAGCTTCCCGATAATGTTCGGTTTCATGTTCGGAGACATCGGTCAGGGATTTATCTTGGCGCTGATAGGTTTCTTCCTTGGTTTTTACTTGAAGGTGGATGATGTATACAAAAAGTTTGGAAGAATAGTTTTTTACTGCGGCCTAGCGGCCATAGGCGGAGGATTTCTATACGGCTCCGTCTTTGGCCTGGAGGGGGAGGTGTTAAAACAATACTTCGGCATAGAGCTGCATCCCCTCTGGCTAAGCCCCCTGCATGACGTTACAACACTGATAACATTCGCCATGTTCGTAGGCCTGGCTCAGCTGAGCCTGGGATGCTTCCTGAATATCGCTAACCATATACGGCATAACCCTCTTGAGGCGTTGTTCAGCCCCTGGGGAGCCGTGGGACTCTGGCTCTTCTGGGGAGGCGCCTTTTTGCTGAAAAGGCACGGTACAGACGTTTTTGCCTTCTTCAAAGACCAGCTCATAATTCCCTTGGTTGTGGTTCCCTTGGTGATAATCGCTATTGGGGTGAAGTACGCGGAGAAGACATCCTTCGGCTGGGGAGTCTATGCCTCCTACGAGGCGGTTACAAGATACTTGTTCAACAGCATCTCATATATCCGGGTCATAGCGTTGGCTCTGGTCCATGCCGCCCTGAGCAGCGTAATGGTGATGCTGATGCTCCAGTCTCCGGCAGCAGCTCCGGTGATATTCATTGTGGGCAACCTCCTGATCTTAGTCATGGAGGCTGTGATCTCCTTCATCCAAACACTGAGGCTCCACTACTACGAGTGGTTCTCCAAGTTCTATGAGGGAGGCGGCAAGGCCTTCAAGGCCTTTAAGGTTGCCAGGAGATATACTTTTCTAGCGCCTCTTGGTGCTCCAAGAGGCGGTTAGCCTTTTTTCTTTTTTGATGCGGACTTATCAAAAAAGGAAAACAGACCTTCCCAAAAAAGTATATATAGCCACGTATAAAGCTTAAAATATGGATTTAAAAATCCTGTTTATAGTTTCTTTTATCGTCCTAGCTGCAGGCACAGTTGCTGCTCAGGAGGACGCTAATGTCGATAAACCATGGCTTCAATACATACCTATAGGAGCCGGTCTTGCAGCGGGCTTAGCAGCGGTGGGGGCAGGATATGGTGTGGGCCTGGCCGCCGCAGCAGCCCTGGGAGCCATATCTGAAAAGCCGGAGATGCTTACATGGGGACTCGTATTCGTGGCGTTAGCGGAGGGCATTGCTCTCTACGGACTGGCTGTGGCCTTCATTCTCATCGGCAAGATTTAACCAGTTAATTGTTCGGCAACACTTTATAAATGGCGTAAAGCTGGGACCTGTGGGGGGAGCATAAAAAGCCAAAAAATGCGGGATGCCTAAGCCGTCGACGGCTTTACAGATAATATTGGTCCGACAGGGACTAGAAAAGAAATATGGCGCTTCTGTGGGTGAATAATATCAGGGTAAGATTTAAGTATTACAAGCTTAAATTTTGCAAGGAGGTGATGCTGTGTCCATAAGTAAAATAGCGTTTTTCAGTACGTTTGTCTTTGCCATGTTCCTGTTGACTTACACTGTGTCTGGACAGGAAGGCGTTCTTGGAGAGATATCCGTAGGCGATGGATTGATGAAGGCGGGACTGGCGATCGGCGCCGGCCTCGCGGCTGGGGCAGCGGCCGCGGGCGCGGGGATAGGCGTGGGCACCGCTGGAGCCGCCTCTCTTGGAGCGATAGCCGAGAAAAAGGAGATGCTTACCTGGAGCCTGGTCTTCGTTGCCCTGGCAGAGGGTGTCGCCCTCTACGGGCTGGCCGTGGCTTTCATATTGATAGGTAAGCTCTAGAGTTCATGTACCGGAGGGTTCTAATAGCTGCTGACAACTCCGGACATAGTAGGAAAATGGCCCGGGAGGCCTTCAAAAAGGCCTCCCAGTGGGGCTCAGAGGTCATAGCCCTATTCGTAGTTGATATGAGGTACGCCTTCTACAAATCTGAGAAGGAGTTTACGGAACTATTTAAGAGAGAAGGCGGGAAGGCGGTGAAGTTCTTCCGTCATCTCGGCGACCTCTTCGATGTTAAAGTTAAGCCTCTGGTGAGGAAGGGGATTCCAGCGGAGGTAATCATAAACGTCGCTGAAAAAGAGAAAGTGGATCTTATCATCCTTGGACCCTATAGTAAGCTCTCCAAGGGAAAAAACACCATGGGTCAGACAGCGGAATACGCGGCAGATAAGGCCCCCTGCTCTGTGCTCATCCTCAGGATTTAGTGGAGGATAGAAATCTGTACATATCCCTGAAGGCGAGAAGGAAACACACCGCAGCGACGAACAGAGCTATCTCCATGAAAGATTTTATGTAGATATATTGCTCTAGCCCAAGAAGCCTGAGTAGATCTAGTAAGACAGCGTTCCCTAGGCCTATTAGGGCGAAGAGGAAGTACGTGTATGCCGTTAAACCCCATTTTGTCGCTTTGTAGCCTCGGTATCCATACCATAGAGCCGCCGTGCCGAAAGGCAAGGAGGCAAGAATAAAAATCAGCTGTGGAGTGATTTCAACCTCCATTTCCCTACCTCTTATTCTAGCTATAACAGAGAAAATATATATAATTATCATCAAAGTTCTTTGAGGGATGTTCAAAAAAGTTCTCATAGCCACCGACAGCTCCGAGTTTTCCCAGATACTGGCCAGGGAGGCAGTTAAAAAGACATCTCTCTGGGGAGGCGAGGTTGTGGCTCTCTTCGTCGTGGACACCAGGAGGTCCTTCCTGAAGGATCTGTACCACTCCAACTATGAGGACTTTGAGGCGGCTCTGAAGGAGGAGGGCAGAGAGATAATAGGATCCCTCAGGAGGCTGGCGAGGCTTTTGGGCGTTAAGATAAAGGGAAAAATAAAGAAGGGCGTGCCGGGTAAAATCATTGTGGAGGAGGCTGCTAAGGAAAACGCAGACCTTATAATATTAAGTGCCCACAGCAAGGCAACGAACTCTAATAAGAAATACAGGGGCTCTACAACCAAGTACGTGAGCAGAAACGCCCCGTGCTCTGTCCTGGTTATGCGGCCTCCCCAGGAAGAATAACCAGTTTTTTAATGTCCTCGGGGTCGAGGTTGTCCTTCTTACCCCTCATAACTGCTATGATGTTCCTTATCTCGTTCTCCTTTAAGTTGAGGTACCCTATCAGGACTCCGATGTGGAACCTGTCCCCGTGGAACATGCTCTTGTTGAGGTTAAGGACAAGTTTTTTCATTCCCATCTCAAGCTCAGTCAGAGAGCCCGTTTTCCTGTATACCGTTAATCCAGGCTCAACGTACTTGAGGTAGGGGAACTCCTTGGATGTAAGCACCTCAATATTCCCCGCGAGGCACGTCCTCAAAACGTTCTCTTTTATCCTGTACCAGGGCTTGATAAAGAGCTTCACAACCTTATCCTCATCGAGATTCTGGCAACGCAGGGCCAGAAGCAGGTTCTTGGCATCCACTTCTGTCCCTATGAGTCTCTTGGCGTCTTTCCGATCTCGCTCCGAAAGGCTTTTAATCGCTCCAAGGATCTCGGAATAAACATGCTGGTCTAAGAGGGCCAGGAGGGAGAAGGGGGTGCCTTCTTCCTTCAGAGATGTGAGGCCCTTTCGCATAGGGGTGTAGTAAGGGGTGTTCCTCATTGACTCAACAAGCTCTTCAACGCTCTCCGTCTCAAGCATCTTGGAGAGCCTGAGCTCTGTGATCTTTCCGAAAGGGATGATGACCTGCTCTTTGATCTCTTCCCTGCTCATTCCGAGGACTTTGCCCAGGGTGACCGCTTTCACGGCACCGACCTCAAACCTTCGGCCGATGGTTTCAATAAATTTTCTAGACTCTCCCCCGGAGGATGAGATTATCTTTTCATAGTCCCTCAGGAGGCTTTTAGTCAGGACCTCTTCGATATCCAGGATATCCGGGCTTCTGAGCTTTCCTAGTTCCCGACCATACTCAGAGTCCTTCAGCAGGGCAACGGCGTCTTCCCAGGCAGGTGCATCGATAAGGGACTTTATTCCGGCGCTCTCCAGAAGGTAAGAGCGCATAGCGCCTATTCGGGCGCTAACAAAGGCATAGGCTTTTACAGACATTTTTCAGTTGCCCGGAAGGGCGCCTCCTAGGCGCCGTCAGAGGGGAGGAGAAGCAGGTCCTCAATTTCTTTTCTATCAAGACCTTCTTTCTTTCCCTTTAGTATAGTGGTTAGATTCCTAACCTCCGCTTCTTTTAGATTAAGGTATCCGATAACTGCTCCAAGCTGGAAGGGGAAGCCGGTTAAAGCGGTTATATTCAGTCCCAGAAGATATCTCTGAAACGCCATTTCCAGATCTCTGAGAGACCCTGTCTTCTTGAACTCCTCAAAAGCCTCTCCGAGGACAGAGCCGTAGCCGGTGCCCTCAAAAGAAAGGGCTTCTACGCTGTCGCTCAGCATACCTTTGAGAAAGGCCTCGTCGAAGTTGTAATTGTAACTTATCAATAACCTGTCGACATCCTCCTCATCAAGACCCCTGCATCTCAAGGCCACCATAAGGTTCTTGAAGTCTATTTCTGTGCCTATGAGCATCCTCGTAAGCCTCTTATCGAGGCCGTGGACGGCCTTAAGCTTCTCGCCTATTCCGTCGTAGACGTACTTATCCAGGGCGGTCGACAGGAAAAAAACCCCTCCTTTTTTCAGTTCCTGTACGTTGTTCTGCAGCACAGGATAGTACTCTGTCTCCCTAAGGCTCTCTGTTACTTCTTCAAGGCTCTCACTGCGGTGAATTCTCTCTATTACTTCCTCGTTTATGCTCCCAAAGGGTATTACCGGGGCCTCTGCTGTAGCAGACTCTCCGGACAGCTTTAGCTGGAGGGCTGCCTTGAGGGCATGGATCTCGAATTTCTTGGACACCTTATGGATAAAGGTCTTGCCAAAGCCGTAGAGGGAAGTGGTCAGCTTCTGGTAGTCGGCAAGCAGGCTTCTCCGCAGTATCCTCTCCACTTCATCCATGCTAGGGGAATTAAGTTTTCCAAGCTCCTCCCCGTAGCTTGAGAGTTTAAGCAGGGACACAGCGTCCCCAAGCTCCCCCGCCTCCAAGAGGCTGTTGTAGGCCTCTCTATCAAGGAACTGGGACCTCATGGCCCCTATCCTTGCTCTGGGAAATGCGTACATTGCTATGGCGAGATTCACTTTAATCCCGTCTCCTTTTCATTGTTGCTTTGGCCACTCCGAAAAAGGCCAGGGCTATTGCAACTCCCGCCCCGAAACCCAAGAGGAGCAGGTGAAAAGGCACCTCTCCAGTCGAGGTCAGGGAGTAAAACTTTTTTATTAGGGAGGAAGAGAGGACGATAATGGCTATGTTGATGGCCACGAAGAAGATCCCCGCGAGGATCAACTTCTTATCTACGGGTACTGGAATCATCTCCCTGCCAGCCAAATTATCATCAAAATATAAAAACTTGATGGTTACCATGCCCTTTGAAGTCCGGCAATTGAGGAAAAATCGGGGAAAACGAGCATGTGCGCCATAGCTGGAGGGGTTGACGTGGACATAAATGCGATGCTTGCGGTTATGAGGCACCGCGGACCAGAGGCCAGGGGCACCTTTGTAAAAGATAGGGTATCCCTTGGGCACTGTTTGCTCAGCATAGTTGGGCACGGTAAACAGCCCTTCTGTGGGTGCCGTGATGACTTTGTCCTTGTATGCAATGGTGAGATCTACAATCACGCAGAACTCAGGAAAGGGTTAAAGGAGCACATATTCAGAACCACCTCCGACACCGAAGTGATAATCCATTTAGTGGAGGAGAGCTACGGCGGAGACTTGGTCCAAGCCGTGAAAGATGTTCTTCCAAAGCTGGACGGCGACTATGCCTTCGCCGTTTATTATGAAGGGAAAATTGTGCTCGCTAGGGACCCTGTGGGAGTCAAGCCCCTCTTCTACAGCGGTCTGGCCTTTTCTTCCGAGAGAAAGGCTCTCGGGGCATCAAGGGATAGAATAAGACGCCTTTCCCCTGGATGTGTCATGCTCCTCGGCGGGAAAGAGGAGAAGGCCATATCTCTTTCAGAGAAAAAGGTGAAATCTCCCGTAGAGGAACTTGAAGCAGCCCTGGTGTCGGCGGTGGAGAAAAGAACTCGTGGCGTGAAGGTGGGGCTCCTGTTCTCAGCGGGGCTTGACAGCTCTGTTTTGGCGTGGATAATGAAGGACCTCCGTCGAGAGGATGAGTTAACCCTCTACACTGTGGGCATGGAGAACAGTCCTGACATTAAATATGTTAGTAGGCTGGAGGAGGATTTCGAGTTAAGGATCCTGATCATAAATGAAGAAGAGCTCATGGATTATGTAAGGAAAGTTATATACGCCATTGAGGATTGGAATCCGATGAAAGTATCGGTGGGCGTCCCTCTGTATGCGGCTTGTGAGGCGGCAAGGGAGGATGGGTTGAAGGTCGTTCTCTCAGGGCAGGGGGCAGATGAGCTCTTCGCTGGGTACCACAGGTACCTCCGTATGGGCAGCGAGGAGCTGAAAAAAGCCTTGACAAAAGATATTCAGAAGCTGGCCGAGGTGAATCTTGAGCGTGACGATGCGGTAGCCATGGCCAACTCCCTTGAACTCAGGGTCCCCTACCTTGACAGTAGAGTCGTAGAGGCTGCCATCGGTATCCCAGTGAATTACAAAATTAAAGACGGAAGGAGAAAGCATATATTACGCATCATAGCAAGGAGAAAAGGAGTGCCAGAGTTTATAGTGGAGAGGGATAAAAAAGCCGTGCAATATGCCACAGGAGTGGAAAAAGCCTTGAGAAAGCTGGCAAAGGGAAAAGGAAAAACCCTGGAAGAGTTCCTCAGAGGGGTTTACAGAGAGGTGTTTCCGTGGACATAAAAGAAGAGGCAGAGAAGGTTCTTAAAGAACTCTCCCAGGCCCTGGGGGAGATAGACTTAAGAGAAACCTACTACGTGGTGGATGAGATAAACATCACCAGACGGGATGGTGAGCCCACGAGGAAAGAAGAGTTTCGAGAGATCATCAGGAAAAATGCTCCAAGGATGGCTGAAAACGGCAGCTATGTGATGGAAGTCGGAAAATGGTTGAAGTGACGGCTTTGACGGATGAGGTGCAGGAGAAAGTCGCCAAATATCTCGACAGGGCTAGGAGAGAAGACGGCGATATAAACGCCCTCATAGAGCTCAACCCCGGGGCTGAACAGGCAGCTAAAGAAGTGGAGAAAAAGATAGATTCGGGGAAAGGGGGCAGGCTCGCTGGTTACGTCGTGGCGGTGAAGAGCAATATAAATGTGATGGGCCTGAGGGCGACATGTGCCTCCAAGACCCTCGAGAACTACGTATCTCCGTACGATGCAACCGTTATTCAGCGGATAAAAAAAGAAGACGGAATCATACTGGGCATGACGAATATGGACGAGTTCGCCTGCGGAAGTAGCGGGGAGACGTCTTACTTTGGGGAAACCCAGAACCCCAGGGCTAAAGGCAGGATTCCTGGAGGGTCATCCTCAGGATCAGCGGTGGCCGTGGCGGCAGGCTTCTGCGACGTAGCCCTTGGAAGCGATACAGGAGGGAGCATAAGAAACCCCGCCTCTCACTGCGGTGTCGTCGGGTTTAAGCCGTCCTACGGCAGGGTCTCTCGCTACGGATTGATAGACCTGGCCATGAGTCTTGAGCAGATAGGCCCCTTTGCAAATAACGTGCGAGATGCTGCCCTGCTCTTAGAGGTGATAGCGGGCCATGACCCCAAGGAGGGCACCACTATCAAAGACCAGTTCCAGGGATACACGGATAACCTCAGCGCAGACCTCGACGGATGGAAGATAGGCTTTGCCAGGGAGTTTGAGGAGTTCACGGAGCCAGCGATAGTGCGTGTTATTAAGCGTGGCTTGGACAGGCTTTCCAGCAACGGCGCGGAGGTTGTTGAGATTGCCCTGCCCAACTTGGACAAGGCCCTGCCGACGTATTACCTAACGGTTTTCGTGGAGTTCTTCTCCGCAACCCGAAAGTATGACGGCCGCCGATACGGCTACAAGATCGAAGACGTGTGCGGCCGAGAGGTTCTCAGGAGGATAATGCTGGGGCGATACATAAGCCAGAAGGAATACTCAGGGAGGTACTACAAAAAAGCCCTCCAGTTCAGGAGCTTGATAAAAAGGGAGCTCCTGCACGCCTTGGAGGCGGTTGATGTTATCGCCGGTCCTACGGTGCCCAAACTGCCCCATATGCTGGGGGAGAAGATAGAGGACCCCCTGGTGATGTATGGCTATGATGTTCTCACTGTGCCCACGAACCTGGCGGGAATACCTGCGGGCGTGGTGAATGTGGGCAGGATTAAAGGAGTGCCCGTGGGAATGCAGATCCAGGGCAGGCCCCTGGATGAGCAGAAGGTCCTTAACGCGATGCACGCCTTGGAGAAGGATTAAATGTCCCGTAAGCTGAGACTCGGAATGCGCATCGGGGAGTAAGACGATGAAAGTGATAATCGGCTTCGAGATTCATGAACAGCTTGCGACGAAGACTAAGCTTTACTGCGACTCTCCAACCAACTACAGGGAGGTGGAGCCCAATACTAACGTGTGTGAGGTCTGCACGGGCATGCCCGGGGCCAAGCCATATCCTATGAACCAGGACGCCATAGACGCAGCCATCGAGATAGCGTTGATGCTTAACTGTGAGATAGTTAGAGACCCGATATACATCCAGAGAAAGCACTATGACTATCCGGACCTCCCTTCCGGCTATCAGCGCACGTCTCTACCCATAGGGATAAAGGGGGAGCTCAATGGAGTTGGTATATGGGAGGTTCACCTGGAGGAGGACCCAGGGAAGTACGATCCATTAAGCGGCAAGGTGGACTACAACCGCTCTGGAGTGCCCCTGGTGGAGATTGTTACGGCTCCAGATATGCACAGTCCCGAGGAGGCCAGGAGCTTCCTGAGGGAGCTCACAAAGGTGCTCCACTACACCGGGAAAGTCAGACCCGAGGGAGGTACGATGCGTATGGATACGAATATCTCCCTCGAGGGTGGGGCCAGGGTGGAAATCAAGAATATCAACTCCGTTAAGGGGGCTTATCGGGCACTAAAATTCGAGATAGCAAGGCAGAAGAATCTCAGAAAGCGGGGGATAATAGTTAAACGGGAAACCAGGGCCTTCCTAGAGACTCAGATGATCACCCGGAGCATGCGCACGAAAGAGACCGCGGAAGACTACAGGTACATACCCGACCCAGATATTCCCCCACTCCTCATCACTGAGGAAAAGATAAAACAGATTAAGTCCCTGATGCCTGAGGCGCCGCATCTAAAGCTCAGCAGATTCATGGAGCAATACGGCCTATCCAGGGATGACGCATGGGCCATAACGAGCGAGATAGATATGGCCGATGCCTTCGAAGAGGTGGCGAAGCTATACGGTAAACCCGGCCCTGCCGCCTCCTTTTTCAGGCACATCGTCAAGAAAGTTCTGGGCTACAATGACTTGTCCTTCAGGGAGAGCGGTCTGTCGGGGAAAGCCATAGCAGAGCTTCTGAGCCTAAGGGACTCCGGAAAGATAACCGATGCGGGGGCGGAGCAGGTTGTGAGGACCCTGGTGAAACAACCCGGGGATGTGCGTCGGATAATAGAGAAGAAGAGGCTTATAAGGATCGATGAGGACCATGTCTTGGAGAAAGCCGTGAAAGAGGTTTTAGAAGAGAACCCCGGGGCCGTGAAGGACTATAAGAGCGGCAAAGCCGAGGCCATGAACTTTATCATAGGCAAAGTCATGGCGAAAACCAGGGGACGGGCTGACCCCAAGGTGGTCAGGAAACTTCTCATTAAGGAGCTGGGATGAGGTGCAGGAAGTGCTCTCTGATGTGTTCGAGGCATGCCTCGGTGTTAAAAAACATGAGAGTGTCCTGGTGGTAACGGACCACGAAAGGCTAAGGGAGGGGGAAGAGGTGGAGAAAGCTCTTACTGAGTTGAGTGAAGAGGTCATTCTGATGGTGATGAAGCCCAGAAGCAGGCATGGGGAGGAGCCTCCTGTGGCAGTGGCTGAGGCAATGGCGGCCAGTGACGTAGTGGTCCTACCTACCACCATGTCACTAACCCATACCGAGGCCAGAAGAAAAGCCTGCGGGGCTCAGGCTAGGGTCGCCAGTATGCCGGGGATAACCATAGAGATGCTCAGAGAGGGGGGACTTTATGCAGACTACTTTGAGATGAAGAGGCTCACTGAAAAGCTAGCCGACATGGGTAGTACAGCAGAGACAATAAAAATCACCTCATCCCTTGGCAGTGATTTCACCGCCAGCCTTAAAGGCCGCAAAATGCTCGCGGACACGGGATATCTTCAGAAAAAAGGAAGTTTCGGAAATCTACCCGCTGGAGAGGCCTTCATAGCCCCTGTGGAGGGGAGCGCTCAGGGAAAGCTGGTTTTCGACGGTTCTTTCAGTTCTCTCGGTGTCCTGAAGGAACCTGTTGAGCTGATAGTTGAGGATGGCAGGGTGGTCGAATGCAGCGATAAAACCCTTACAGTGACCATAGAGAAGTACAGCAACGCGGATAACATAGCTGAGATAGGCCTTGGAACAAATAGGGCTGCAAGGCTCATAGGAAATGTCCTGGAGGATGAGAAGGTCTACGGCACCTGTCATGTTGCAATAGGGGATAACCACACCTTTGGAGGGGTTACGAGGGCGGAAGTGCATCTCGACGGCGTAATAAAAAACCCTGGGGTTTTTCTGGACGGAAAAGAGGTGCTGAGAGACGGGGAGTTCAGGTTGAGCCCCTAGTTAACCTCGTTGAGGAGGATAAGCTGATTAGGAAGATAATAGTTGCTCTGGTGTTGACAGCCTTATTCCTTGTAGGTTTCGGTGGGTATTTTTCACCTTATCTCAGAGTCGGTTTTTTGGAAGCGGACTACAGTGCCTCTCATGGGCCGGCGCGAGATAAGGTGGACGTGTCGGGACTTACAGAGGAGGAGAAAAAAATGGGGATAAAATTAACGGACGACGGGACAAAATACCTTGTACACCCAGATAAGATAGTGCCGGGAGGACCTCCTAAGGATGGGATCCCCTCAATAGATGAGCCGAGGTTTGTAACCGTTAAAGAGGCTGATCAATGGATTCAGGATAATGAGCTGGTTTTGGCCCTGACTTATAAAGGGGTGAAGAGGGTTTATCCCCTGCAGATAATGGTGTGGCATGAAATAGTGAACGACTTCTTAGCAGGAGACCCTGTGCTGATAACGTATTGTCCCCTTTGCGGCTCAGGAATCGCGTATGAGAGACTAATCAAGGGCGAGGCGGTAGAATTCGGGACCACAGGGAAGCTGTATAACTCGAACTTGGTGATGTACGACAGAAAAACAAACACGTACTGGTCTCAGATAGACGGCTTAGCAATCATGGGGGAGCTTACAGGGGAAAAGCTCAAGCCCATATCCGTTGATACAGTGGTGTGGAGGGAGTGGAAAAGAATGCATCCCGACTCTGAGATTCTCAGCCTTGATACTGGTTTTATTCGTCCCTACGGCAGAGATCCTTATGCGAGCTACTACGAGGACAGTCTTATCCTATTCCAGGTGGAGAAAAGAGACGACAGGATACATCCTAAAACCGTTGTTTACGGAGTTGAGGTGGCGGGCGCTTACAAGGCATACAGAGAACAGGATTTGATGGAACTTGGTGTAATAGAGGATGTCGTGGGAGGGGTGGGTATCAGGCTTGAGCGGAGCGATGAGGGGTTGGTGAGGGTAACTAATATTGATACTGGAGGGGAGATCGTCAAAGAAAGGGTCTTTTGGTTCGCATGGTATGCTTTTCATCCGGAGACAGAATTGTACACTAAATCTGGGTAAATCCCCATAATCTTTTTATTCCCAGCGAAAAAAAATTAATTATAAATGTTTCCAGTTGTTTTAAACTTAAAAAACAGAAAAGTAGTGGTTTTTGGGGGGGGAGAGGTGGCTGAGAGACGCGTTAACAAGCTTCTGAGGGCGGGAGCCCATGTTGATGTGGTGAGCATGGATTTCACGGAGAGGCTTAAAAAAATAAAAAATCCTATGCTCAAGCTCATTGGCAGGGATCTGAGGCAGGAGGTGCCCGATTTAAATGCTTATGACCTGATATTCATAGCAACCAGCGATGCTGCATTAAACGATGCTCTGGAGAAAATGGCTAGAGAGAAAGGTAAACTCGTAAACAGGGCAGATGCAGTCGCTGATTTCATCGTCCCTGCAACTCTCGAGAAAGACGGCATTTTAATATCTGTATCTACCCACGGCAGGAGCCCGGAGATGGCGAGACATATAAAAAAGCTCGTTAAAAAAGCCCTGGGAAAGGAGGACATCTTATTTGTGGAGCTGCAAGAGTACGCCAGAGCCGTGGCGAAGGAAAAGATTAAAAACCAAGAGGACAGAAGGGGGTTTCTCAGGAGCATAATGCATAACCTTGAGATGTCTGAGATGCTTAGAAAAGGCGACCTGCAGGGAGCGAGGGAGCTGATCAGGAGGCGGATAGATGCATACAGTGAACATTAGAGTCACTCATCAAAAGGCAGACGTAGCCACATTGGAGGCTTTTGCATTCCCAGACGTCAGACGCGCTCTCAAAGACATAGCAGGCCTGCCATCTGTGAAGGAATGTGTCATCATCCAGACATGCAACAGAGTTGAGATATACGCCGCGGCCGAGGATGTGGCCACGGCATACCATGACATAATCGACTACGTCATGGAAAAAACGGTCTCCCGGATGAAGAAACACATATCCTCAGAGGTCCATCCGGAGCAGCTGGTTGATCATATGATTA
>JALUUU010000077.1 GCA_027021185.1 archaeon
CTTCACGTCTTCTAAAAGACCCTCGAGCCCATGGGATAGGTCAGAGATGTCTTCAAAGCCCATAGTGGCTGACATGCCCTTGATGGTGTGGAAAGAACGGAAGAGTTCATCAATGATCTCGGGACTAGGATTTTTTTCGAGCTCGAGGACGTTTCTGTTCAGAACTCTAAGGTGATCCCGCATCTCCTCCAGGTATACCTCAAGGTACTTGTCCGTCTCCATCAGCTGGCCTCCAGCAAGAGCGTTAGCCTATCAGGAATCTTATGTAACGGCAGCACCTCGTCGACGCACCCAAGGTTTATGGCCGCCCTCGGCATGCCGAAGACAAGGCTCGTTTCCTCGTCCTGGGCTATGGTCAAGCCGCCTCTCTCCTTAATAGCTTTCATCCCCGCCGCACCGTCTATGCCCATACCAGTCAAGAGCACGCCAACGGCGTTTTCGCCGTATTTTATGGCAGCGGACTCCATGGTGAAGTCTATTGCAGGCCTGACCCCATGGAGCTTGAGGCCGCCCACGACGTTGAGGGAAGACCCATTAACGAGCATATGATAGTCTCCAGGGGCAACGTAGGCTACCCCCTGACTGAGAGCGGCGCCGTTTTTAGCCTCCTCCACCCTGAGACGGCTCTTTGAGTTAAGCCTCTTGGCAAAAGAGGTAGTAAATCCTCCGGGCATGTGCTGGACGATCAGGAAACAGGCAGGAAGATTAGAGGGAAGTTTGGATAGAATCTCCAGCACCGCCTTGGGCCCGCCCGTTGAAGCCCCTATAACCACAAGCTTTCGCATGCCATCAGTTCTTCGGGCCTGTAGTTTGGCTGGGCGGTGTTTCACTATCTCAGCTAATTTTCTGACCTTCGTCCTGGCAGCTATCTTCACCTTGGTGAGTATCTCTCCTTTAAGCTCTTCGAGATGGAGAGATATCTCCCCCGAGGGCTTTGCGATGAAGTCGACAGCCCCTAACTCCAGAGCTTCTATTGTTTCCCTCCTGCCTCTGTCGGTGTATGCGCTCAGCATAACCACAGGCGTTGGGTTTTCCTGCATGATCTGGGATAGTGCCCCGAGGCCGTTGAGACGGGGCATCTCCACGTCCAAGGTCACCACATCAGGCCTGAGGTCATAGACTTTTTTAACAGCGTCCTCCCCGTTCCTGGCGTATCCTATTACGTCAATCTCCGGATCAGAATTCAAAATATCGCTTATCACCCGTCTCATAAAGGCAGAATCATCTACCACGAGCGCCCTGACCCGTTGAACCATATCCTCCTCCCCCGTTTCAGGATAAAAGCCTGTTTACAGTCTCTATGACCTTCTCTTTCTTGAAGGGTTTAACGATGAAGTCTTTAGCCCCGGCCTCTATAGCCTCCTTCACCATGGCCTCCTGGCCCAGGGCGCTTATCATAACAATAGATGCCTCAGGATCGCTCTTCATTATCTCCCTTACGGCTTCTATGCCCGTAACTTCCGGCATTACAATGTCCATGGCAACGAGGTCGGGCTTCATACTTGAGTACTTCTCAACACCGTCTCTGCCGTTCTCAGCCTCTGCTATTTCGTGTCCGTTTTTACCGAGGATGTCCTTAAGCATCATCCTCATAAAGGCAGAGTCGTCTATAATCAAAATCTTGGCCACTCCTCATCACCTCGTTTGCCTTTTCACGTTTCCATCCTGCTCAGCTCCTCAACCTCTCCAGGCTTGAGAATGCGGTTCAGATCGAGGAGAATAAGAAGCCTGTCTTTGAGCTTGCCTACTCCACGGATGTATTTTGTCTCCAAATTAGAAACGATTTCAGGGGTGCTGTCTATCTCGTTCTTTCCCAGCCTCAGCACCTCGCTCACGGAGTCCACTATCATGCCGATGGTGCTCCTGTCCAGCTCAACTATTATTATGCGGGTCTGGTCGTTGTTATCGGAGCCGTTGGTTCCCAGGCGCTTACGCAGGTCTGTGACTGTTGTTATCTGCCCTCGAAGATTTATGACGCCCTCCACGAAGTCAGGGGCATTGGGGATCCGGGTTATCTCCTTCATTTTTATAATTTCTCGTACCTGGGTTATCTCAACCCCGTACTCCTCGTTCCCCAGCCTGAAAACTACGAGCTGAACCTCCTCGCTCATTCTTCCTCGCTTCCATTAATTGAGAACTTATTAGTATAGCTCTTGAGTTCATTTGCAAGGCTGGCGAGGACCTGGGCAGAAGAGGCCATCTGCTGCATGCTGGCTGTCTGCTGCTCTGCGGCGGCCGCGGCCTCCTGAGTGCTGGATGCGGTTCTCTCAGTAGAGGCCAAGATCTCGTCCACGGCGGCAACCACCTTCTCAGCTATTATGCTCGTATTCTTCTGGGACTCTTTCATCATTTCCGCTATCTGCTCAGCGGCCTTTGCAGAGCCCTCAGCGAGCTTTCTTACCTCCTCTGCAACCACGGCGAAGCCCCTGCCGTACTCCCCTGCTCTGGCGGCCTCTATGGCCGCGTTGAGGGCCAAAAGATTTGTCTGGTCGGCAATGCTGGTTATTACATCAACTATCTTGTTTATCTTCTCAGCGTTTTCCTGGGAAAGAGTGGCCAAGTTCCTTATCTCTCTGGAGGCCTCCTCCACTTTCATCGCCTGGCTCTGGCTCGTCTGGGCGATGTGAGACACAGTAGTCGATAGCTGCTCTGTTGTGGAGTTCATCTCCTCCGCTCCAGTCGCCATCTGCTCTGCGGTTGTCGAGACCTGCTCAGTCGCACTCTGGATCTCGGTGACGAGTTCCTTAAGGCTCTCCCTCATCTTACCGAATGCATCTATGAGCCTGCCAAAATCATCCGGGGTGGATGGGGGAATGGACTTTGTCAGGTCGCCGTTGGCCGCCGCGTCCACCACGGGCAGTAAAGACTCTACCTGATGCTCGAGATACTCCTTGGCCTCCCTCTGCTGGGCGATCAGGGTCTTAATCTGCCTAAGGTCTTTCACCAGTTTAACTACTCCGACTATGTTGCC
>JALUUU010000078.1 GCA_027021185.1 archaeon
TGCTATCTCCTCAGCCAGGGGACGGTAGGGAGGGGAGTCCTTCTCCCCCAGGATGAGGTGCCGCCTCTCCCCCTTCTCCGTGTACTCTATCTCCGAAAAGTGGCAGTGGAGGTTTTTCGCCACCTTAGCCCCTAATTCGTCCTCCACCTTGGCGAATATCTCCCCGTAGTCCTCCCTCCTGGAGATGGAGCCGTTGTTCCTGGCGTGGATATGGGCAAAGTCCACCACCGGGAGAGCCCTCCCCAGGACCTGGGACATATCAATGACCTCATCCAGGGTTCCAAGCTGGGTCCTCTTACCAGTGGTCTCCAGGCCGAGGACGACGTCATCTATCCCCTCAGCTTCCATTATCTCAATGGCCTTCTCCAGGGTGTCAAGGGCTTTCTTCTCAGCCTCCTCAGGCTTCCTCCCCATGTAATAACCCGGGTGGAGGACTATTATCCACGCCCCCATGGCCTGGGCGGCCCTCGCCGACTGAATTATTCCCCTGAGGGCGATCTTCACCTTCGACTCCAGCCTGGGGGAGCAGTTTATCCAATAGGGGCAGTGGCAGCTCAACAGCACGTCTCTCTCCCTGGCCACATCCCCTGCCTCAGCCGCCGCCTCCAGGCTGAGGTTAACCCCCCGGACAAACTCGCACTCGAAGGCGGTCAACCCCATGTCGGCGGCGTAGGCGATCCCTGCGACAGTGCCCCCCTTGAATCCGAGGGGTATCCCGGCGGGGCCGAAACGAACCGGCATAAAGTAAGATATAGGCATTCATCATAAAATAATATGGTGCATGGGGATGGAGGCCACCCTCAGAGACAGGGTTCTCCTCCTGCTCTCCATTAAGAGAGAGGGAAAATTCATCTCCCGGGAGCACGTGATGGAGAAAGTGCTCAGGGACACTGGAGGAGATACCAGGGAAACAGAGATAGACGAAGTCCTGGAGGCACTCACAACCGAGGGACTTGTGACAGAGCTTGGAGGAGGATTTGCAGTCACTGAGGAGGGAAAGAGAGTCCTAAATCAGAGGCTGTCCTCAGGGGTCACTGGGCTCAACCTATCTTATCTGCGAGTTCTCACGGCCAGAAATTACTATCCAGCCGCCAGCGAGGCGCTGCTCCCCTTCCTCAGGGACAGGGCAACCAGCGTCGTGAAAGTCTTCAGCCATCCCGGTGATCCAATCGGAAGGCTTAAACCACTGTTCGTGAGATACGCGAGGTACAAACCAAAACCGGTTCATATAGTCATAAACGACGAAGAAACTCTTCTCTCCCTTGTGGATGCTCACGCAGTAGACTTCATACCCTACGTTCATCCCCTCAGCTCTAAGGAACCTGACTGGTTCATCCTGGACCTGGACGCCGGAGATGTCTTTAAAGAGCATCCCAGAGGATTCGAACTTCTTAAAATAGTTACAGTGGTCCTGGTTGACGTCCTCGGAGATTACGGGATATATCCTAGGGTGAAGTTCAGCGGCTCCAGGGGGATGCAGATCTGGTCGTGGCTGGATAACAAGAAGCTGCCAGAAGCCGACTTATTCGCCCTCTACCGAGGCCTGGCGGTTCATCTTCAGTCTAGGGTCGAAGAGAGGCTCCAGGATCTCCCACCAAAGACCCTGGATTTGTTCCATGAGATCGTTCCCGAGGGCGAGCCCATTACCACATCTGTAGTGGCCAAGAAGAAGGAGAGGGCCCATCAGGTCCTAGTCGATTGGAGCAGCATGAAGCATATGGGAGACGTGAGGGCTCCCTTCAGCATCCACTACAAGACAGGCCTTGTGTCATGCCCCGTGGAGATCGATAAACTCCGGGTCTTCGATTTATCCATGGCTGAGCCAGAAAAAGTCATCGAGGACATAGAAACTCTAGTGGAGGCTTTCACACCAGTTCTTTCTGATCCCACAGAGTTGCTCAGGGATTACAGACGTAGGGGGTAGAATATGGGGTTGTAAATTTTTCGGGTGCTGAAAAGAGGTAAACCTTAAACCTGAAGGAAATTTTCACGCAGGAATCATGATTTTTTTCACATATTAAGCAAGCTTCGGCACCTGATTAGAAAATCAAATCGAAAAAAGTAAGTAGGAGCAGATATTAATCATATTAGGCCATAAAATGACAATATCTGCCCTGAAACAAGGTTTATCCCTCATACAACTTAAACTTTCCGATTTCACCTCAGGACTGCATGAATCAGTGGACAAGATCATGGCAGACAGGCTCAGCAGGAAGAACAGGGCAAGGCTCACATCCACGTCGGCGGTGCTCATGCTTGACGGCCGCCGCTTCGAGCTCGTCAACCCCCTGTGCCCGGTGTGCGGCTCACGTAGGGTGACGAAGCAGGAGTTCAGGGCCAGGAAGCCAAGGCTCGCCGACCTCGGCGAGCTCAAGATCTACATGAGGCGCTACAGGTGCAAGGAGTGCGGCAGACGGTTCACCACCCAGTTAGAGGGCGTGGTTAAGCCCAACGACCAGTACGCCGTCCTGGTTAAGGAGTACGTAAACGCCTCCCTGGCGAAGGGATACTCCAGCCTAGGCGAGCTCCAGCTCCAGGTATACGCGAACTATGGTCTCCTGCCCTCGAGGCAGGCGATATGGAACTGGATAGACAACGAAAAAGTAGAGGTGGAGCCCTCCGGCTACTACTGCTACGACGAGGAATACCTCAGGATGAACGGGGAGAGGCGTTACAGGCTCACGTTGTTCGATCACGTCGCCAACGTGGCCGTGGAGGAGGACGTGGTGGACAACCTGATGGCCGGGACGATAGATGGCTTCATGAGGCAGGCCCTCAGGGACAAGCCCCTCATCGCGATAACGACGGACGGAAGACGGGACTACAGGGGGATTATAGAGGGGCTGGGCGCTGTTCATCAGGTCTGCGTCTTCCACCTGGTTAAGGACATGCTCAAGGACGTGTACAGGTACCTGGGGGAGGAAGGGATCGACTCCCTGGAGAGGATGGCCGCGGCCAGGCTTGCCAC
>JALUUU010000079.1 GCA_027021185.1 archaeon
CTTTTTTAAAGAACCTGAGGAGGGGCCTCCACCTCACTATGAAGAGATCCGCTATGGGGTATATTATCCTCCCGGCCAGGGAAGGCGTGGTCACCCTGCAGCCGCACTCCACGTATATTATCTTCGCCCCATGGATCTTGGCCAGGAAGCAGACCGGCACGGTAACCCCTGCCCCGGTAGAGATGACGAGGTCCGGCCTTTCCTCTCTTATCACCTTGAGGGCCTGATAAACCGACGCGATGAACCTTACCGGGCTCCTCCTCGGATCGGTGATGGTGTAGTATTTCTTACCCTTCAGGGTGGACCCCAGATGGGGGGAGGGGAAAGTCACGTAGAAGATCTCTCTGTCCCTTTTCTTTTCCAGGGCCTCCCCTATATCAAGGGCCTCCGTTAGGTGCCCGCCGGCCGAACAAGCGAGACATATCTTCAACATATTAGAACACCAGGAGGAGCGTTAAACCTGAGACGAAGAATTGGAGGGCGAAGATGAGGATGACCACCTGGGGCTCCCTCAGTCTGCCTATCCTAAGGGGCACATGGGTAAGGGACTCTATCCGCCCCGGATAGGAGAGGAGCCCTCTCTCATCTGGCTTCCCGAAGCACTCCCCCTGGAACCGTGTTCTGAGCTTGAGGGCGAACTCCAGGAAGTATGGGATGAACAGAAAGAGGGCTATCTTCTCCATATTCCCCAGGATAGCCACAACAGCTATGAGGGCGCCAACGGTGTAGGTAAGGGTGTCCCCGGGGAATATCTTCGCCGGGTACCAGTTGTAGCGCAGGAAAGCGAGGAGCGCGGTCACCATGCACAAGGCTATCACTGCCACCCAGCCGCTCCCCGTCTGCCACGCCACGAAGCCCAGGGTCGTGAGGATTATCACCCCCATTCCTGCCTCCAGGCCCGCAAAGCCCGCGAGCATGTTGAAGCCGTTGGCAGCACCCGTCACCGCTAGGGGGATTATTACAAGGGGATAGAGAATGCCGAAGTCCACGAGTCCGAAGACTGGCAGAGCCATCTCGTGGTGACCGGCGTTGACCGCCATGATTGGGAGGGCGGCGATGGAAGTGAGCAGGGGCTTCTGCCATTTCCTGAGACCTATCTTCCAGCCCAGAATGTCGTCGAGCATCCCCACTATCATTATTATCAGGCAAGTCGCCAGGGCCGCCAAGATGTAGATGAGCTCGGGGTTTGAGTTGAAGTAGAAGGTGGCGAAGGCTATGTAGAACAGGACCCCGGCGATGAAGCCGGCGCTGACCGCCAGCCCCCCCATCTCAGGCACCTCTCTATTTTTATATGAGTGCATGTCCCTGCCCTTGAGACCTATCCTCTCTGCCGCCTTTATCCAGAGGGGGACGGAGACATAAGTGATTATGAAGCTAACTAGGAAGGAGACGAGGAGCAAGACTTCTACCATGATACCCCGTTGTATCTTTTCCTGCCTTATTAAACCTTATCTGTCTCACACCGGTCAGGGCCCAGAAAGACATATAATTGCCGGCGTTAGAAAAGGAGTTGGAATTGAGGCAGGTAGATGGAAGCGCCCGCGTGGTATAGCTTGGACAGCATGGAGCCCTGCGGAGGCTCAGACCCGGGTTCAAATCCCGGCGCGGGCATACCTTAGCCACTGCAAGAGCCTTACCCTTTAAGAGCTAGGAAGAGGAGGCAAATGCAATGGCTAAGGAGGACATATATAACTAGGGGCTTGTTCTGAATAGGAATATTCAACGCCAGATAAATAAGATTCACCCCGCGGACCAGGGGGATGTTAACAAATACCTGGACGATCTGGCGGCTAACGGGTTCAGCCCTTGAAGGATTAACAAGATCCTTAACAGCCTAACCATAATGAGAAACCTCAAAAAACCCTTCAAGGAGGCGGACAAGGAGGACGTTAAGAGGTTCGCGGCTTGGCTGGCCGGAGGAGTCCGTCAGAGGGTCGGGGAACCAGGGGAGGGGGGTTAAATCGAACAGTTGGGGGTTAATTTAACCCGCCCCATGGGGGGTTGGTGGAATTGAAAACGGGGAATTAAATCTTTAGTTCCCTTGGGAATTAAAGCGAAAATCACGGGGGAACTAAAGTAAAAAGCCCTATGTTCAATTTATTTTTATAATAGTTATTTTTTACGTATTATTTCGATGAAAGAAAACAAGATACAGGAAATAATGGAAGAGGTTGAGGAGATATACTACAGCGTCCTAGAGGCCCTGGAGGCCCGCCAGGGGAATGCCCCACTGATAGCTCTGGGCCTTCTGGTCTACGATGGCTTCATGGTCCGCACCGGAGGGGAGGAGGCCGGCTTCATGGCGGAGCTGAGGAACGTCCTAGAGGAGCTGATGGAGGAGGAGGCCCGAGAGGGATGAAGGTTGAGCACGTAGGCAGCACCAGGGGCGGCATGGTTAAGTATCGGTTGAACGGTGTATTGTGCTACACCCGGCCAGGGGCTCTGATGGAGGATGTCTTCGACAAGCTGCATGATATGGAGGTTTTTACAGCCAAGGACCTTACCGTGAGAATGGAGGGCGCGATCCTCAAGGACGTGTCAAGGATCCTTGGGCTGCTGTATAAGAAGGGCGCGTTGGGCAGAACCAGATCAATGGTCTACATCGAGGGAACCCAGAGCGAGTATATATACTACCCACCGGGAGGGGATCTGTTGGTCCAGGAGTATCTCCTGGATAAGATCAAGGATCCGCCGGTTAAAGAGGCTGTTATTGATTTTCTAACCAGAGATGTATGCGCCTCTTCTATCCGTCTCCAGAGAGAAAGGGGGATAAGCGGCTTTGGCTGGATTATTAACTTCGTCAAGATAGGGGCGATAAAGGCCCGGAAGGAAGTCATATTCGATGGGAGAAAGAGGGTTTCTATCTGGATATATTACTCTCCTCTAATCAAGAAGAAACGCCTGGAAAACCTGATCGAAAAG
>JALUUU010000080.1 GCA_027021185.1 archaeon
GTGCGACATACACGCAGGTCCTGCGGGGGCCTCTGTTTCGATCACTCTAATAGTGAATGGATCCGAGCCGAAGAAAAAGTCGGTCCTGGGGGTTAACGAGAAAGGGGTTAACAGAGAGCACTCTATGCGAAAGGCTACGGAGAAAATGAATAAACTGTTAGAGGACATCGACGGAGAGCTTGTCGATGTCTTCGTTAAAACCGTGGTAGCCCCCTTGCCAGGGAGGGTTTACACCACAATCATAGCCGCAGTTAATGAGTACCGCTTAACCCCGGTCCTTGACTCTGACATGCGCCGAAAAAGGATCAAGGCCGCCTTGGAGCTTTTCAATAATAACCCTTCAGCTCTCAACTTAGCTGGCGTGGCAGGAATTTTCGGTGTATCCAGGACAATAATATACAAAGACCTGGAGGCCATCGGATTCAGGAGGGGGAAATGATCATAGTCATAACGGGCACGCCAGGCACGGGTAAGAGCACTGTGTGTGAAGAGCTGGCTAAAAAAATGAATGTTAAATGTTACCGCCTGGACGACCTTGTGGCCGAGGGACTTGCCCTGGGATACGATCAGGGCAGAGAGAGCACTGTGGCGGATATTGAGGGGATTAAAAAAAAACTTGAAGCGGTGGATAACGCCGTTATCGAGGCACATTATTCCCATTTACTGGGGAAAGGAGATTTGGTGATAGTTCTGCGCACCCATCCACGGACACTCCGCAAGAGGCTGGCGGAGAAAGGGTTTTCAGAGAAGAAGATAAAAGAAAATCTGGAGTGCGAGGCCCTGGATCTGTGCCTAATAGAGAGCATTGAGCAGGAGAAAAACGTCTTTGAGGTAGACACTACGAATCTGAAGCCGGAAGAGACGGTGGATATAATCTTGAAAATAATTAAGGAGAATGGATATGAGTACAGGCCCGGAAAAATCGACTGGAGCGAGGAGTACTTTTCTGGCTTACCCGCTGGGAGTGATAAAAAGCTCTCCTGATGGAAGATTCTCGGTACTAACTCTTGATCCAAAGTATCGGGAGGCATTGGAGGGGTTGGAGGAGTTTAGCAGGATAATCCTGATCTATTTCAAAGATGAGAATCTCGATGTCCATGTGGCCGAGCTTATAAAAATGGCAGGGGACGACCTATATCTCAGGCACTCAGAAAAGCTAGAGTCGGCCACAGTCCTGGATATCAAACCATTTTTCGATGCGCTGGACGCTTGATAATTATTTCTCTCCCGAGTTCTCAGAACCGGGCTCTTCCCATTCTTCTATAAATTTTATGAGGGGGTTTTCCTCCGGCTCGGAGGGTTTTTCCTTTTTTTTCCTTGCCTTTCTAGACAGTTTTTTTTCCGGCTTCTCTTTTTCCTCGGCCACCGGCTCTAGTCCTGGTTCTATCTCCGGGCTAGGCACGGGTTCGGTTACCGTATCAGGTGTTGGTTCTTCCCATTCCTCGATGAACTCAATCAAAGGATTCTTCACCGGAGCCTCTGCCGCATCCACAGACTCCACTATTTTCCTGGGCATAGGCGTTTCATAAAGAGGCTCGGCGGGGGATTCGATCCGGGAAGAAGTTGATCCCCCGTATATCGCCCGCATGGCAAGCTTTCTCGTGATAAAGTATATTCCGATGGTGAGAATAATAAGTATCACAAATCCAATTCCGGCGAGGGCCAAAATACTCATTCTTTATTCAAATTTCTCCTCCATGCCTAAAATTTTTTTCCGTCAGATTTATATGGTAGGCAAATCTAAATCACAGGGGAGTTAAATGAGGCTCGTTCAAGGAATTGGAATATTCAACATCGTGATAGGGCTTATAGCCCTTCTCGCTCCTGTAAAATTCTATTTGACGGCCACAAGCCTCTTTACACCGGCTGTTTCTCCCCCATTTACCATGGGAGCCATTAAAACAGCGACTTTCTTTCTTATTCTCCCAGGGGTTGTCCTCGTGGTTAACGGCGCTGCCCTGATTGTCCTCGGTATGAAGCTACAGAAGGTTCCTGAGATGAAGGCGTTCACTGAGGCCGGGGACTATATAGGGGAAGTAAAAGGAGTTGAAGTGGAGGAGGGTAAAGTAGAGAAGATACAGGTGGGAGAGGAGCCCGAGCCAGAGGTTTACGAAAAGGAGCAGGTAGCCGCGGTGGATGATGTTGTACTGGTCAGGGAAGAGGAAGCTCCTCCTAGGATAACGAGGCACGAAATAGTGGGGAAGGAAGTCTACAGCGAGGCAGGGGATTACTACGGGAAGGTGGACTCAGTAACTTTGGACGAGGAAGGAAACCTACTGGAGTTCCTCGTGACTAGGGGCGGATCCCAGAGAGTAATACCATCATCAGACATCCTCACCAGAGGAACGGTTATACTGGTGAGGGCCTATTAGGCCCGGGCCATGATAGTTGATGTGATTAATGTCACGAAAAAACGCGCTCTCTGCCGCGCAGAAGTGGCGGATTCTTTTTTTCGCAGAGCTATTGGCTTAATGTTCTCGAGCCCGAACAGGGAGGAGGGGTTATTAATCGAGTATTCCAATGCTTTTGCGTCCAGGACCATTCACTCTTTTTTCATGAGGTTTTCTCTGGAGCTGGTGTTCATTGATGAGGAGAGAAGAGTAACAGAGATAAAAACTCTCGAGCCATGGAGAACCAAGGCGCCGGAGAAGCCATGCAGATGGGTTCTTGAGATTGAGAAGGGCAGGCTTGCCATAGGAGATGTGGAGCCTGGAGATGTCCTCGAGTTTCGTCCTGTCTAGGGCCCCGGCTGGAAGTCTATGCAGGAGTGTTCAGCGCCGATGTCCAGGTCCCACTTATTATATAAAAGGCATCTATTCCAGTACTTATCCTTGTGGGGGAAAATCTCCATCAGCACGCAGTCTGCGCATTTAACCATGTTATCCC
>JALUUU010000081.1 GCA_027021185.1 archaeon
AGGAAGACCTTAGCCAATTATCTCTACCGGGACAGCATCCCCCTCGTGGTCTTGGATAACTTATTAAAACTCTGCGGCAAGGGTTTTGAGGATGTCCCGGGCGAGTGTTTTGTGGGGGCTGAAAGAGACGCAGTCAGCATTCCGAGGATTATAGAGGTAAGCCCTGAATTCATGCGTTTCATCGGGCACTATCTTGCCAGAGGACGCGCCAGACGCGTTGAAAAGCAGCTATACCGGGTCAGTCTTTCCTCGCGGGATGAGGAGGTGGTGACGGATATCAGAGACTGCATTGAGAAGGCATTTGGGCTAAAACCTAAGGCAGGGGAGGGAGTCATCACCGTCTCCAGCAGAGTTGTGTACCACTTCTTGGTGGACGTGCTTAGGATTGGTCGGGGGGCTCATGACAAAAGAATCCCCTACCTATTTCTGTCCCTGCCATTGGGGAAAGTAAGGGAGCTGTTAAGGGCCTACTTCGCCGGAGACGGCTCCGTTGAAAAAGGTAGGCTTCACGTTACCTGTTCCTCCGCAAACCCCGGGCTACTAAGCGATATAGGCTTTCTACTCCATAGATTCGGAATATTCTGGAGGATAAGACATGAGATTAACCGGTACACTCTTTCCATCGGGTCATCCTATGCCGAGAAGTTCTGCCACGAGGTAGGATTTACCAATGCAAAGCAAGGCGTATTGCAGGACTCTCTTAAAGAAAGGCCGCCAAGATTAAAGCGCATAGGCAACATGCTCCTGGACCCGGTTAAAAAAGCAACGATAGTAGAATCCAACACAGATTTCCTATATGACGTAGAGGTAGAGGATTATCATAACTTTTTAACAGGGGATTTCATCCTCTCCGGGAACTGCGACGGCGACGAAGACGCCTTTTTCCTCCTCCTGGACGGCCTCCTAAACTTCTCCAAAGCCTATCTCCCGAGCTCCAGGGGAGGTAAAATGGACGCCCCCCTGGTACTGACCACCACCCTCGACCCCAACGAAGTGGACGACGAGGCCCATAACATGGACGTGGTGGAGAGGTATCCCCTGGAGTTTTACGAGGCCACCCAGAGGTATGCCAGGCCCCAGGAGGTTAAGGAGCTGATCGAGACCGTGGCCGACCGCATAGGCAGGCCCGAGCAGTACGAGGGGATAAAGTTCACCCATCCCACGAGGGACATCTCCCAGGGACCCAGGATCAGCGCCTACAAGACCCTGGGGGCCATGATGGAGAAGGTCCAGCATCAGCTCGCCCTTGCGAAGAAGATCAGGGCGGTGGACGAGGCGGACGTCGCCAGGAGGGTCGTGGAGGGGCACTTCCTGCCGGATCTAACGGGCAACCTCCGGGCCTTCTCAAAGCAGACCATGCGATGTGTCAGCTGCAACGCCAAGTACAGGAGGATACCTCTGAGCGGGAGCTGCAGGCGCTGCGGCGGCAAATTAGTCCTCACCGTATCCAAGGGCTCGGTGGAGAAGTACCTCCAGATAACCAAGGGATTGATAGACAGCTATGACCTGGACGATTATCTCCGCCAGCGTATCCAGATCCTGGAGATGAGCATCTCCTCAGTCTTCGAGAACGAGGGGGTTAAGCAGGTCTCCCTATCTGATTTCCTATAATTGGAAGACTCATCATGGCTGAGAAAAAAAGGCTGCGGAACCTGAGGTCAAAAGACGACTCATACAGGATTCCCTCTGGGTGCTGCATAGACAGTATCCTGGGCGGGGGCCTGGAGACCAAGGTAATAACCCAGATATATGGTCCGCCGGGGAGCGGCAAGACCAACTTCTGCATGCAGGCGGCGGTGAGCGCCGCGGCTCAGGGGAGAAAAGTTGTATACGTGGACACGGAGGCGGGGCACTCCTTCGAGAGGCTGAGGCAGATAGCCGGCGATGGATACGAGGACGTGCTGAGGAGCTGCATCGTTTTCGAGCCCCTGAGCTTCGACGACCAGAGCTTCATCCTCAAGAACCTGGGCAGGGTGCTGGACGATACTTTCGGGCTGATCGTGCTGGACAGCGCCGTCTCCCTGTATCGCCTGGCCAGGGACGACGAAACAGCTTCTCAGGTGAACCGGGAGCTGAGCGCCCAGATGGCCATGCTCAGCGCCGTGGCCAGGAAAAACAACCTGGCGGCGGTGATCACTAATCAGGTGTACCCCCTGGACGGAGACATCGAGCCTGTGGGGGGAAGCATCCTGAAGTACTGGAGCAAGGCCATAGTGGAGCTCACCCGGAAAAACGGCAGAAGAGAGGCTATCCTGAGGAGGCACCGCAGCATGGAGGAAAACGCGCGGGTCGCCTTCGCCATAGACGGTGAAGGGATCAGGGATGGGCGATGAGGTATGCGCTGAAGGTCTACTATGACGGCAGGGGCTTCTACGGATCCCAGATCCAGCCGGATAAGCGGACGGTGGAGGGAGAGCTCCTCAGGGCCCTGAGGAAATTCGGCATAGAGCCGGGGAACTTCCAGGGAGCCGCCAGGACAGACCGCGGGGTCTCAGCCCTGGGAAACGTCTACGCCTTAGACTCCCCCAGGGAGCCCATCCCCAAGGCCGTTAACAGTTTTCTTCCCCGGGACGTCAGGGTGCTGGGGGCCGCGAGGGTGGAGGAGGACTTTCACCCCCGCAGAGAGGCGATGGAGAAGACCTACAAGTACTTCCTCCTGGACAGGGGATACAGCCTGGAAGGGATGCGCAGGGCGGCCAGGGTCTACGAGGGCGTACACAGCTTCCACAACTACTGCAGGAAGGAGGACAGAGACCCCGTGAGGAGGGTGGCGTCCATAGAGGTAGAGAGGCAGGGAGACGTCCTTGTCCTCATCTTCACGGGGGAGAGCTTTCTGTGGGAGATGGTGAGGCGGATG
>JALUUU010000082.1 GCA_027021185.1 archaeon
AGAGCTTTCCCTATACGACCTGGAGGAGCTCTTCGGCGGCAAAAGCACCCTGAGCATGGAGAAGAAGAAAAACGCTTGGGCGGAATACGAAGGCAGGAGAGTAACCTGGAAGGGCCAGTAAACGGGATCCAGGTGGAGGACGGAGGAGTTGTCAAAGTAAAAATACGGCACCTGCCCTATACAGAGGAATACGATGTATTGCTTGTCTTCGACGCCGAGAAGGGAGATAAAGTCTTGAGAATCGTTGAGGGAGGCTACGTCACATACACCGGAATACTGACAAAGATGCGTTCCAACGGATCCCCTTACGTCCTCGAGGGCATCGCAATCGAGAGCGCCCAGATAACCAGTGATTAGACATTCTCCGAGCCCGGTTACTGGATAAAAGGCTCGAGAACCTCCTCAGAAAGCTCCCTCCAATTTCTGTAAGCGGAGAGAACCGAGAAAAAGTATCCCTCCCGTAGGTTAGGGCAGACCACCGTGGCTGCCTCTGACTCCAGCTGCTTAATCCCCCTCATGGCCGCAGTGGGCACCGCTACAACGATCTCCCTGGGGGAAAATTTTCTAACAGACCTGACGGCCGCCCTCATGGTATAACCCGTGTTGAGGCCGTCGTCAACTATTACCACGGCCTTATCTTTCAGAGATATTCTCGGTCTTGGGCCGAGAAGGCGAAACCGCCCAGTTAGCTTCCGCCGCTCCGCCTCTATAACCCTGTCGATAACCCTCTTTTCAAGCCGAACGTGCCGGAGGAATTCCTCGTTTAGATAAACCTCCCCGTTCAGGGTGACGGCTCCGAAACCCACCAAGGGTTTATCGGGCAACGGGAGCCTTGCGGCCGGGACAAGGTCTAACTCTCCCCCCATCGCCGAGGCTACTTTCGTGGCGACAGGAATGCCCCCCAGGGGTATGGCCAGGATCGCTGAGCCGGGTTCAGCATGCCCTGCTAAGGCTTCGGCAAGAACCTCACCTGCCTGTGCCCTGTCTTCAAAGACTCTTGTCTTGTTCCGAAGCCGCTGGTCTGTTATCAGCCTCACTTTCGTCCCTATAGGGTAAGCTGATCTCCTGAGTCATATTAGTAACGCTCCAATATAACGGATATAATCCTGCTACGCCTTTGAGGAGGTGGGCGAAAAATATATTATATATTAATCAAGGAATTTTAATTAAATGAAATATTTTAGGATTAAATCCATGGTCTATGCATCTTTTGTTGCAGTGATCCTAGGTTTAGCGGGTCTTTACTACAATGGATACATATTCGCCTCTGCAAACGACCCCGACATGATCTGGCTGACAGAAACCACCCTGGACGGCAAGAAGGGCTATAAAATAGACACACCTCCTGAGATGTGGGCCCGGGTTGTGGGGGGGCCATTTGCCAGGGGATTCATGAGATGGGGGCCGAAGGACATTGAGAGGAAGCTCACCATGTTTCCCAGGGACGGAGTGCCGGACGTCACGTCTCCGGGCTTTGACAGTAAGAAAAACGAGGTCCTTATTTTCTACGACGCGGACGCCCTGAAGAGATACGGCAGCAGGCCCTACTATGCCGTGTCTGTATACGGAGGAGAGTCGGTCCAGCTCAAGGAGATAGAGGAGGAATATGTGAGACAGATCGGTAGGACAGGGATTTACATAGCGAGAATCCCCGTCAAGTACAACATCCAGCATCTCCGGATCCACAAGGTTTTCGTCCAGGCGCCTCCCCCGAAGAAAACCTATGAAATAAACTGGAACAACAAGGTGGAAGTCAAGTTCATGCCTGACTGCGACTGCTGAATCGGAAGGTTTAACCATCATGCCCGGAAAGACCGCTTACGTTCTCACAATTCTCCTCCTGGCCGCAGCCGGGGGGTTCTTATTGAAGACCAGCTTTACAAAGGAACCCTCTGAGGCCTTCGAGGCGCCGTCGGTCCTCTTTGAGGCCCCTGATTTCTCCCTCCCCCTCTACAACGAGGACAAAAACCTCGCCCTCTCTGACTACGAGGGAAAGACGGTGATACTGAACTTCTGGGCCACCTGGTGTGTCTCATGCAGGCTCGAAGCCCCGGGCCTAGAAAAAACCTGGAAAGCATTCAAGGACCAGGACGTCGTTCTGATAGGAATCAACCTCCAGGAGACGCCCAAGGAGATCCAGAAATTCGTCGACGAGTACGGAATAACCTATCCCATCGTCATCGACAAGGAAGCCGAGACCGTTTTTAAATACGGCGTCCGCATAGTGCCCACGACTATATTCATAAACAAAGAAGGGTTGGTTGTATACGTCTACGAGGGGCTTCTCAACGATGAGCAGCTGGTATCGCTGATAGAGTACACCAGGAGGTCGGATAAGGAGCTGGCCTGATGGGGAGCTACGATTACCTGCTTGCTTTTTCAGCCGGCTTGTTCACTTTTGTGTCTCCGTGTGCCTTTCTGCTACCCGCCTATGTTTCCTACTACCTGGGCACGAACCCAGGCAACCCAGGCCTTAAAGCGCGAAACGTGGTGCTGAAGAGCCTTCGATTTGCCGGAACTATGAACCTCTCCATCATAGTGGTCTTCACCGCCATTGGGGTGGCCGTGAGCTACCTTGGAAGCCTGGTGAAGCCCCTTATCCCCTCCCTCCAGGGCCTCGTGGGGATCGTATTTATAGCCATGGGAGTAGCCATGTGGAAGGACTGGATGCGGCTGCCAATGCTCCGGATAGGGCATCAGGGGAATAGGGGGGTGTTCACCTTCGGGCTGATTTACACCTTAGCAATAGTGAGCTGCTCCGCCCCAATATTCGTGTCTATAATAAGCTACACCCTCTCCGTCGGCAGTAAGCTTGACGCTCTCACGATCTTCTGGTTT
>JALUUU010000083.1 GCA_027021185.1 archaeon
GACAGGTGTTTCCGCAGAGAGCAGCAGGAGGACCAGTTTCACCTTAGGAGTCATCACTCAGCAAGCTGTGTCATAGTAGACGAGGAGGCCTGTGTGGAAGATGGAAAGGAAATCTCTAGGCTACTCTTGAAGAGATTTGGTTTCCAGGATTTTAAGTTTAAACTGGATGAAAAACGCTCCAAGTACTACGCTCCCGGGACTCAAACAGAGGTGTACGGCCATCACCCCGCGCATGGTTGGGTTGAGGTCGCCACTTTCGGAATTTACAGCCCCGTAGCCCTCTCAAAATACGGAATAGAATATCCTGTGATGAATCTTGGATTAGGGGTGGAGCGCCTGGCCATGGTACTGTATGGATACAGCGACGTAAGAGAGCTGGTATATCCACAGTTCTATTCTGAATGGCGTTTCTCTGACGCAGAGCTCGCCTCCCTCCTCAAAATAAATAAAACACCGCATACCGAGGAGGGAAAGGCAATTGCCCGGGCAATCCTGAAGCTGGGTGAAAAACATGCCACAGACTTAGGACCCTGTGAGGTGCCTGTTTACTCGGGGCCTATACTGGGAGCGAAAGTTGATGTTAAACTTGTGGAGAGGGAGGAAGGGAAAAAACTCCTCGGACCTGCAGCCCTTAATGAGATATACGTATACGATGCCTCTATCTATGGTCTAGGACCAAAGGTAGGTGGAGATATTAGAAAGCGGGGAGTAAATACCGGGCTGACATACCTTCATGGAGTAGCCAACCTGGCTGCCTATGAAATAGAGAGGGGCGTTAGAGAAGGTAGAGAGAGGATAACCGTATCCGTTAAAACCGTTAAGAACCCCAGCGATATCAATCTCGTCCTAGACCCTGCTGCCCACAGGTACTTAACCGCCCACAGCAAGAAGATAGACCTCCGCGGACCCGTCTTCGTAACCGTTGAAGCATACGTAACATTGAAATAGACGGGACTATATCTTACTTACTGGGCGGGCTAGACCGGGGAGTTCGGCGTTCCCTGTAACCCGAAACCGCCGATATGCGGGGGTCGAAGCCGTGGAGGCGATGTCCTCGAACCTCGGTCAGCCCGAGTTTTGACAGTGATGCCTCGTCCCGTGGGATCGGCGTTGCCACAGTTCAGGCCGGAGGGTCTGAATAAAGTGGCTTAATCCGTCGAACCCCGTCAGGCCCGGAAGGGAGCAGCGGTAGGCGGAACAGCCGGTGCTCATGGGGTCGCGGGGCGGAGTTCAAGGCTCGGTCCCCTGGCCTTGGCAAGAGGCATTCACTCCGCGGCGTGCCCGCCCTTTTCCATCGTTATGATTATCCATAAGAATGTCGGGGTAGCCAAGCCTGGTATGGCGTCAGCCTGCTAAGCTGATGGTCTAACGACCTCGCGGGTTCAAATCCCGCCCCCGACGCTTTACTAATGGTTAAACGCTCATTTCTATAATCATCATCGAGGTTAAATTGTAAATATTGTAAATAATGCACGCCACAAAACGCATTCCTGTAACCGAGGAGAGATGGATAGAACTGAGCCGCCTAAAGAAGGCCGGGCAGACCTACGACGAGCTCATCGCGGATATGATAGAGGAGTACAAGAAAACCCGCCTCTTCAAAGAGATGCAGCGCATCGAGGAGATGGGTGAGTTCGTAGAGCTGGAATAAATGGGTTACCGCGTTCTCATTGAAAGAAGGGCTCTGGAGTATGTCAACAGCCTACCACCAAAGAGCCAGCGAATAGTGAAGGATAATCTACGCAAGCTCAGAGAAAACCCATACCCTGGATCAGGGCTCGGAGAGAGGAAGAAACTAACCCACAAGGGGGAAAGCCTCTATAGACTGCACATCGCTAGGAGCTTCACCGCTTTTTACAAGATCTACGACGAAACAAAGGAAGTTAAAGTACTGAAGGTCATGATTATCGAAGCTGCCCATAAAGAATACTGTAAGTTATAACTTCCTCGGGAAATAATCCGATTTTTTCTTTACGACATCTTCTATGGTTGCTATTTTGGAAACAGGAACTTGTCCGAAATTTCTATTTTAACACTGCCGTCCTTGTCTATGCAGATGCTGCCAGCTAACCTATACTTTGCAGAGAGCACTTCCAAAGGCATCCAGAAAGAGTTAGTTGGGCGTGGTCCTTCAGCTTGCTCAAAACATATATTTGATGAAATAAAGATGTTTTCTCTATATAATCCTGGTTACTAGGATGTTTGTTTTATGGTGGTGGAAAAGCAGAGGTGGATTAAGCTCGTTTGTCAAGCTTTGGAAGACGGCAAAGTTAAAGAAGCAAGAAAAATTGTTCAACTAAAATATCCGTTTCAATCTCCACATCAGAATCAACAAAGAACAGCCATTTCCAACTTAAAAAAGCTTGATGTCTTCTATAGGGATAGTTTCAAATGCCGTTACTGTGGGAAGGAAACCATTTTTGCTGGCACTCTCATGGTAATTAGCCGTTTTATTCCTGAAGAGTTTCCATATCATCCCCATTGGAAATGGAATGCAACCCATCCCGCTTTTTGGGAACTCGCTTCTTCTTGTGACCATATCCTACCTAAGGCTAGAGGTGGCGGAGACGAGATAAACAATTTAGTTACCTCATGCTATCAGTGCAATTCTATAAAGAGCAACTGGACCCTTGAAGAGCTAAGATGGAAACTCCTTGAGCCCTCTACCAGCGAGTGGGACGGTCTGATAGGCATGTTTGTCAAAATCATGGATAAACATAAAATCCAAAATAGATATCTGAGAGGATGGCATCGTTTACTAAAATCCTATGAGAGGGTTGGGAAGAGGGGGGGCCAAAAATGACCCAGAGCTTTAGATA
>JALUUU010000084.1 GCA_027021185.1 archaeon
CCGTGACTTTCGTCCTTGCAGGGGGCTTGAACGGCGCCGGAGATACCCGATGGGTAATGTACACGACCGTCCTCGGGTTGTGGTTTTTCAGGCTCCCCCTGGCCTATTTCCTCGGGGTATCCATGGGCTTCGGTGTCCTGGGGGCTTGGGTTGCTATGATAATCGATATATTCGCTAGGAGCCTGGCCCTTGGCTACAGATTCAGATCGAGGAAGTGGATGGAAATAAAGGTGTAAAAAAATTAGAATCAGCGTTTATGCTTCGCCTTCTCCTTCGCCTGCTTCGCCATCTCAGATACCGTTGTGGCCACGAAGACCCTGCCCTCAGGGTGATATATATTCACCAGGGAGCTGTCGGAGATGAGTTCTTGAAGGGATTTCAGCGCCTCTGGGTTGCAGGTTGCTCCTAGGGCGCAGGCGGACGTCGCCCGAACCTCTTCTCTTGCGTCCCTTAAGAGCTCCAGGAGCAGGGGAACGGCATCATTTATCAGCCCCGGCTCCTTGATTCCGATGAGGGCCAAGGCGTAGGCGGCGTTTTCCTTGAGGATAGGGTCGTCTCGTAGGTATTCTATGAGTTTAGGGACTATTTCCCGGACCAGCTCAACGTCTTCTTTGCCTATGTGCCCGAGGATGTAGATGGCGTTGGTCTTTACCACCTCGTTTTCATCCTCTAGGCAGCGGATAAACTCTTCGGCGTATGGCACCACGGTCTTGGGGTTGCCTCTGGCGAAGAGGGCCAGGGAACAGGCCGCGTTTGCGCGAACGATGTCCTCCCCCGTCTTAAGGGTCTGGACCAGCTCCCTAACGGCATCCTCCACCAACGCGGGCTCCTCCTCACTTATCAAGGCGAGGGCATACGCGGCGTTTCTCCTGATATTCAGGTTCCTGTCCCGCAGGAGCTTCTGGAACTTCTTGACCCCGGGTTTTAGTATGTGGGGCATGCTGTCTCCAAGGGTGGCCAGGGCCGCGACAGCGCCGCTTCGAACACCGTCGTCCTCGTGGTCCAGGAGTTCCATGAGGGAGGATGCGTATTTCTCCACGAGTAATGGGTCCTCCTCACTCATCCTCGCCAGGAGGTGAACTATCTGAACCAGGAGATCGGGGTCTCCCTCTCTTAGGAGTTTCCTAAATTTGTCTTCTTTTTCCCTGGCGAGCTCTTCCAACTCCTTATCCGATATCATCGCATTATCGGCCAAGATTCACAACCTAAAGGAAATAAGATAAAGGATAATGTTAGAAGGGGTAGCATGGTCAGGAGAAAAGTTACCATCGTTGGGGCCGGAAATGTGGGCTCCAGCGTCGCCCATCTTCTCGCTCTCAAAGAGTTGGCGGACGTGGTGATGCTGGATGTTGCGGAGGGCGTTGCGAAGGGAAAAGCCCTGGATATGTATCATTCATCACCCATCGAGGGCTTTAGTACAGGAGTAACGGGAACAGGGGACTATGAAGACTCGGCGGGCTCCCAGGTGGGGGTTATATGCGCGGGCTCACCCAGGAAGCCCGGGATGACGAGGGAGGACCTTTTGAGGGTGAACGCCTCCATCGTGGCCTCCGTGGCGGAGAAATTCGCCGAAAATTCCCCTGATGCGGTGATTATAGTCGTGACCAACCCCCTCGACGCCATGGCCTACGTCGCCATGAGGGCGTCTGGATTCTCCAGGAGGCGTGTAATGGGCATGGCTGGGGTTCTTGATTCCGCCAGGCTCAGGTCATTCATCGCCTTGGAGCTGGGGGTTTCACCAGCGGACGTGGAGGCAATGGTGCTGGGCAGCCACGGCGACTCCATGGTGCCCCTGATTAGCCGCGCCAATGTTAAGGGAATACCTATCACCAGCCTTTTGCCAGGAGAAAAAATAGATACGCTGGTGGAGAGAACGAGGAACGCAGGGGCGGAGGTATTGAGCCTGCTTAAAACAGGAAGCGCCTACTATGCCCCAGCCTCCTCTGTGGTTGAGATGGTTGAGGCTGTTCTCCAGGATCAGAAAAAAATACTTCCCTGCTCCATTTATCTCCAGGGGGAGTACGGCATAAGAGGATGCTTCCTCGGAGTGCCGGTTAAACTCGGCTCAGGGGGAGTTGAGGAGGTCCTTGAGATAGACCTCACAAGGGAGGAGAAAAAGCTGCTCATGTCATCGGCGGCGGCGTCTAAAAAACTCATCGAGAGCCTGGATTAAACAAGGCTCAGGGGGTCGAGGAGCCTATCAGCCTCCTCCCTGGAGAGGATGCCCTTCTCAACCACCAGGTCTTTAATCTTCATGTCCCTAGCATATGCTTCCCTGGCCAGTCTCGCCGCCTCGTCATAGCCTATCCGTGGACTAAGGGCGGTTACTAGGGCCGTGCTCTTCTCAGCCAGTTCTCTGCACCTGTCCTCGTTGGCTTTTATTCCTTTGACGCACCGCTCAGTGAAGGCCGTCACAGCCCTGGATAGGATTTCGATGGAGTCCAGGATGTTGTAGGCGATCACTGGCATGTTGACGTTGAGCTCGAGCTGGGCTCCGTTAACGGCGCTGGCGACGGCGGCATCGTTGCCGATGACCTGATGACATACCATGTTGAGCATCTCAGCCATGGAAGGATTCACTTTTCCAGGCATGATGGATGAGCCCGGCTGCACTGCCGGGAGGATTATCTCCCCGAGGCCTGCCCGGGGGCCAGAGCTCAGGAGCCTGATGTCGCTTGCGATTTTTCCAAGAACCACGGCGAGGTAGCGCAGCTCGGCGCTGAGTTCCAGGGCCTCAAGGGTGTTCTGCCCCATCTCGAAGAAATTATCCGCTACCCTGAAGTCCCTTCCGGTGATGGCGTTGATCTCCTCCACTGCCA
>JALUUU010000085.1 GCA_027021185.1 archaeon
TGACAGGGCTCTTCGGCGTGAGCACCCTGCTCCTCTCCGCGAGGGGAGGGGACACGATACCGAATCAGAGCCTGCGATACGAGCCCGGGATGCACCCCTCGGGGATTCTGGCAGGGTCTATAGGGGGGATGCTCACTGGGCTCCTGCCCGGCGTCGGCTCCTCTCAGAGCGCGCTGATGGTTCATAATCTCCTGGGGAAGAAAGGGGAGAAAAACTTCCTCGTTGCCATGGGGGGCGTTAACACCTCAGACGGCATCTACGCCCTTCTAGCCTTGTATCTCATCAGCAATCCCAGGAGCGGGGCATCCATAGCGGTTGAGCGACTCATGGGAGAGCTCACGAGGGGGGATTTTTTATTCATGGTGGCCACGGTGATGCTCACAACTTTCTTCGCCGCCTACATCACCCTCGCCCTGGGAAGGATCCTCGTAAAGAGGGTGCAGAGAATCAGCTACCGCCCCTTCTCCGCCTCCATCCTGGTTTTCCTCGTCGTCCTCGTTTACATCCTAACAGGGTATATGGGCCTCCTGATCCTCATAACCGCCACAGGCATAGGGCTTATAGCGCCTCTCACGGGGGTGAAACGCACCCACTCAATGGCGGTCCTCATCATCCCCACGATCCTCTACTACCTCAGCCTACTATAGGAGAAAGATGGGAGGGGTAACATATATATAACCAGACAATCCATGGGGAAAATATGGAGGAAAGGAGACTGTCCCTCCCAGAGAACTGGGAAAAAATGAGCTTCGGCGAACAGTGGATATGGATCCTGGACAAACAGCGGGAGCTGGATGAGGACCTAGAGCCCCGCTAGTACCTGATGTCGCACATCAACATGCCATCCTCCATGCTCTGGCAGTGGAGGCAGTTCCAGCAGCAAACCTCAACATCCACTAGGGCTAAAAACTTGGGACACGGAACCCGCCCGTCTTTTATCTCCATGATCCTCATTTATTCTAAGCGGCCACGATAACTAGTGAAATTTATATAGGCATCAGCAGATTTTCATATGATGACAGCTGTGGCTGTAATTCCCGCTTTTAACGCGGAGAAGACTATAGGAGAGGTGGTTGAGCGGTCCCTTAAGTTCGTTGACGCGGCTATCGTCGTGGATGACGGCTCCTGGGACTCCACAGCCGCCGTGGCCGAGCAGGCAGGGGCCACTGTTATACGCCATGGAAAGAACATGGGCAAGGCCAGGGCACTGAAGACGGGGTTCAAGAATCTCCCGGAATGCGACGTGGTGGTTATGCTCGACGCGGACATGCAGCACCTCCCCGAGGAGATCCCCCGGTTCCTCGAGGCCCTCCAGGGTGACTGCGACGTCTGCATAGGGAGCAGGTTCCTAGAGTCCCCGGAAAACATGCCCCCAAGCTGCCGTCTCTCCAACAAGGTCGCCTCCTCCCTGCTGAGTTTTCTATCAAGGCACAGGATCACAGATCCCCAGTCAGGGTTCAGAGCAATTAAAAAGGAAAAGCTCGATCTCCTGGAGCTTAAAGCAGAGAGATACTCCATCGAGCACATCCTCATACTGGAGGCCGCCTCCAAGGGCATGAAAATAAAGGAGGTGCCCATATCATGCGTCTACGGGGAGGAGAAATCCAACATCAGGCCCTTCAGGGACACCGTCAGAGTCGCCCACAACATCCTAAGATTCGTTCTCAGCAGGGGTTGACATGATAGTCTATTCCGAGAAATTCAAGGAACACGACCAGGAGTACCACCCGGAAAACAACAACCGGCTCCTGGGGATAATGCGGCACCTCACCAGGATGGATGTCTTCGAAGAAGTTCCTCTCTTCGAGCCCCAGCCCGCGGGACGGGAAGACCTTCTGAGGGTGCACAGCTTAGAGCATGTGGAGAAGATAAGGAAGCTCTCAGAGATGGGGGACGCCAACATAGGGATGGACACTTATCTAACCTTCAACAGCTACAACACCGCCAAGCTATCAGCGGGCGGGGTTCTGACCTGCGTGGACAAGTTCTTCGAGGGCTACAGACACTCCTTCGCCCTCATAAGGCCGCCCGGGCACCACGCAGAGCGGGACAAAGCCATGGGTTTCTGCCTCTTCAACAATGTGGCCGTGGCGGCAAGATATGCCTCTGCCAAATACGGCGTCGAGAAGATCGCCATCATCGATATAGACGTCCACCACGGAAACGGAACCCAGGAGATTTTTTACTCTGATCCGGATGTGTTCTACATCTCCCTCCATCAGTTCCCCCATTACCCTGGGACAGGGGGGATAGACGAGACAGGCATCGGCAGGGGCGCTGGATACACCCTAAACGTTCCCCTCCCCCCCAAGACCCGGGACAGAAGCTTCCTGAGGGCGGTGGACGAGGTCGTGATCCCCGCCATCCGCAGATACAAACCAGAGATTGTTCTGGTCTCCGCGGGATACGACGCCCACCACAGCGATCCTCTCGGAGGCCTTGAGCTGTCTCATTCATGCTACTATGAGGTGTCAAGGCGCCTTATGGACAACGCCCCAGGGTTAATCCATGCCCTGGAGGGGGGATACAACCTTGAATCCCTCCCCAAGTCGGTCTATGCCACCCTCATGCCCCTGTTTGACCTGAAGGGCGAGCCCCCGGAGCCCCCTATGGATGAGAACCCCGCGGTCACGAGATACATCGATAGAAGAATAGACGCAATAAAAGATAAATTCAACCTATAGCCCCGCCCCGGGGGGTTTATATTTAATACATGAATCTTTCCCGCACCTTCTCTATTCTCTCCCCCACCACATCTATCTTCTGGAGCAATGTCTCCCCCAGGTTATAGAAGCCCGCCTTAACCAG
>JALUUU010000086.1 GCA_027021185.1 archaeon
GGGAGGACTTCAGCCCAATTGAAGAAGAATGCAAATGCCAGGCCTGCGCGATATATCGTCGGGCGTATATACACCACCTCCTGAAGGTAAAGGAGACCCTTGGCATGAGGCTCATCACCCTTCATAATCTTTACTTTACCCATTCCCTGCTGAGGCGGGTTAGGCAGGCGATTCATAGAGGAGAGTTGAGGGAGATATTGACGGAGATGGAGCAGGTCTATGGCTGATCTTGTAATCCACGGGAACCTTGTCAACGTATATTCCGGTGAGGTCTATGAGGCCTATGTGGGGCTTCAAGGCCCCAGGGTTGAGTACGTCCATAGGAACGGTAAGGGCGATGGAAAATATCTGGACGTCTATCCGAGATACATCCTTCCAGGATTGATTGATGCCCACATCCACATAGAAAGTTCAATGCTCACCCCCACGAGATTCGCGGAGGCTGCAGTTCCCAGAGGGACAACCTGTGTTATATGTGACCCTCACGAGATAGCTAATGTGTTGGGGATAGATGGGGTGAGATACATGATTAAAACATCCTCAAAAACCCCCCTGAGGTTCTACTACATGATCCCCTCCTGTGTTCCCGCGAGTAAATTAGAGACGACAGGAGGGATAATAGGTATCAGGGAGACTACTGAGCTGAAGAATGAGCCAGGTGTTCTGGGTTTGGGGGAGGTTATGAACTTTCCAGGGGTTGTGGGTGGAGATAAAGAGTTGATGAGCAAGATAGCTCTGTTCAGGGACATGGTGGTGGATGGTCATTCCCCGGGGCTTAGGGGTGAAGAACTTTGTAAATACGTCTCAGCCGGGATCTCCTCTGACCACGAGTGCACTGATAAAGATGAGGCCCTTGAGAAGCTCTCCCTGGGAATGCACATAATGATTAGAGAGGGCACTGCCTCGAAGGATATGCATAGGTTGATAGGGGCAGTCAACGAGGCTAACTCACGTCGTTTCATGATGGTTTCAGACGACCTAGGCCCTGATGATTTGGTGAAAAATGGTCACGTAGACCGGCTCTTGAGAAGGGCAGTTGAGGAGGGTCTTGACCCTGTAAACGCGGTGAGACTGGTTACCTCGAATCCCGCGGAATACTTCGGACTCAAACTCCTGGGAGGGGTTGCCCCAGGTAAGCTGGGAGACCTCGTCGTTGTAGAAGACTTGGAATCCTTTAGGGTGTCTATGGTGCTAATCAACGGCAGACTCGTTGCTAAAGATGGCAAGGCTCTGTTCCCCCAAAAAACTGCCTCGAGAATCGGGTCACCTATGAATTTCACCCTATCCCCGGGGTCGTTGGCGATAGGTTCCCCCTCTCCTGAGGCAAAAGTTAGGGTAATCGAGGTGTACGATGGAAGTCTCTACACCTCTGAGAAAGTCATTAAAATGAGGCCTAAAAACGGCTTCATAGCCTCCTCGCCAGACAGGGACATACTGAAGGTTTGCGTGGTAGAGAGGTATCGCAGCACTGGCAACGTAGGCGTTGGATTCGTCAGGGGCTTCGGATTAAAAAGAGGCGCCCTGGCATCGAGCATCGCCCACGACTCCCATAATATAGTGGCCGTGGGTGTCCGGGATAAAGATATTCATCGCGCTGTGAATGCCATTAAAAAGCTCGGTGGCGGAATAGCCGCGGTCGGCGATAGCATAAGCGCCCTCTCGCTACCGGTTGCAGGTTTAATGACAGATGATCTCCCTGAGCGCGTGGCCGAGAACCTGGTAGAGGTTAACAGGGTTGCGGAAGACCTGGGCTGCCCTCTGTCGTCGCCCTTCTCCACCCTATCCTTTATAGCCCTTGCCGTCATACCCGAGCTTAAGCTCACCGACATGGGTCTGGTGGATGTCAGGCAATCAAAACTCGTCAACCTCATTGTACAGAAATAGTTGCGAAGGGTACAGATGCAGAATTATCAAGTAAGGGTGACTTGCTATGTGGCTGCAGATTAGAATGTATTTGCTGATGGCGCTGATGTTCGCCATTATCTACGCAGTTGTGATAGTGGCTGCTAGCATGATAGGTGTCGGAGGCTTTTTCTTCTACACCATGTTCGCGGTTTTCCTTCTCGGAGTTCAGTACTTCCTGGGACCCAAGATGGTGGAGATGAGCATGGGGGTTAAGTATGTCAGTAAGTCAGAGTACCCGGAGCTCCACCGTATGGTGGAGGAACTGGCGAAAGAGGCAGGCATACCAAAACCCCGGGTAGGTATTTCAAAGCTTCCTATTCCCAATGCTTTTGCCTTTGGAAGGTGGCTCAGCGACGGCAGAGTATGCGTCACCGAGGAAATCATGCGCCTACTGAACAGAGATGAACTCAGGGCCGTGCTCGGCCACGAGATATCCCATCTAAAACACCGGGACGTTACTGTTATAACCATGCTCTCCGTTGTCCCCATGGTTCTCTGGTATCTTGCCTGGAGCTTCATGTGGAGCGGCGACAGAAACAGGGGCAACACAGCCCTTCTAGGAATAGTGGCCTTTCTACTTTACTTTATAACCAATCTCCTGGTGCTATACGGCTCCAGGATCAGGGAGTACTACGCTGACAGGGGAAGCGTAAAGCTCGGGAATCCACCTCACGCTCTCGCCAGTGCCCTATATAAGCTGGTCTATGGAAGCGCAAAGGTAAACAGAGAGGCACTGAAACAGATGGAGGGATACAAGGCCTTCTTCGTAAACGATCCCTCGAGGGCTCATAACGAGATAATGGAGCTCAGACAGATAGACATGGACCTCAGCGGAACCATAGATCCCCATGAGCTGAGTGCCCTGAGAACAAGAAAAGTCAGATTAAGTACCAGCGACAAACTCATGGAGCTGCTGAGCACGCATCCAAACATGCTCAAGAGGATAAAGCATCTTTCAACCCTCAGCTCCTAGATTTTTTTCTTTTTTTTGGAGTATATGCATCCACAGTAGTTCTGTCTTCGCAGTCCGTGCCAGCGGCTGAGTTCGACGCTTTTCTTGAACCCGTCTCTCTTTTTAAAGTCGGCCTCCAAAAAGCTAACTCCATAGCGCTGGGCGAGCTTCTTCCCTATGCCATTTATGATATCGGCTTTTTTATGCGGGCTTATGGTTAGGGTTGTGGTAAAGACGTCGAATCCCTCTCTGGAGGCCTTCTCAGCTGTCTTTTCAAGCCTCAGCTCGTAACATTTTTTGCACCGCTCTCCTCCCTCGGGCTCGTCTTCATGTCCCTTTATTCTGTCGAACCACTCTTTGGGATCGTATGCCTCGTCATGAAGGGGTATTCTGACTTTTTTGGTAAAAGCCACGGACTCTTCAAACCTCGATGCATGCTCTTTTCTTGGATGAATATTCGGATTATAAAAGAAAGCCACAACCTCATAACTCTCCCGCAGCAGGTTTATCACGTGGGTGGAGCATGGAGCACAGCACATATGGAGGAGGAGCCTCGGCTTCGCCATGATTAATCAATCCGCATGTTATCCCTAAAAATCTTTCATTTCAGCCCTCATCAGGGCAAAGAGGCACATGAACATTATCCCTGCCAATAGTATGAAACTCCCCCTGGGGTCTACAGCATCGGATAAGAACCCCGTGCCGAGGGTTACAGCGGCCCCCAGGAAGAATCCGAGGCCATACATAACTCCGTAGGCCTCAACATAGCCTTTCCCTGGGCTAGTGTCTGCGACGAGGGAATCGAAGAGAGGAAGGGACATGTAGATCCAGAGGGCTGTTACCAGCACCAAAAAGTGAAAGCTCAGGGCATCTGTGATAACATAGAAAGCCAGGAGAGAGACTCCTGTCATAGTAACCGCCGCCTTGGCTGTTCGCAGCCTGTTAAATCTATCCCCAAGGTAGCCTCCAAGGAGATTAGCTGGTAACCCTATCACGGGTAGAAGGGCCAACAGCGCTGCCGCAGAGGAAAGGGAGAATCCATAAACCGCTACTGCGTACAGGGGCAGGAAAGCCTTAACTCCCCAGAAAACTGATTCCCTGAGGGCGAAGGCGATAATAACCCATCGGGTATCCCTTTTCAACACCCCAGCCGGTTTCATGGGGCTTTCTTTAACTGTACCATAAAACAACACCCCGACCATTACAGATAAAACTGCGAAGAAAAAAAGGGCTCCCTTATAGTCATAGTTCAGTATAAAGTAACCCACCCCCAGCGGCCCCAGGATCATTCCCATACTGCTGCCGAAGCCGTGATAACCCATTATACGCCCCCTTATCTTCTTATCATAGCTCTCGGCGAGAATTGATGTCCCCAAGGGGTGATAGAGCCCTCCTGCGGCTCCGAAGGGTATCTGGACAAATAATAAAAGAGGATAGCCGCTGACAATCGCCATGGCGGCCATGGAAAAACCACTCACAATCTTGCCACTGAAGACCAGGAAGGTCTTGGAGAATTTTTTAATAAGTAACCCAGCCGCTGGGTTGCTGATAGCGTAGCAGAAGAGGTAAAGGGCTATGATTCCCTCTGTTTCAAGATAGCTTAGGGCGTAGTGATCCTGGAAAAGGGGGAGCAGGGCCGCGAGGACCAGGATTTGGGTATGATTCAGGGCATGGGCCAGGACACATTGGAGAAGGGGGGTCTTACCCTTTATGATGCTCATAGAAATTCTTGGCTTTTTCCAGTACTTGCCGGGCGTTTTTAAAGGTGAGTCTCTTCATGGCGTCTTCATAGGGCAGCCAGTCATATCCCTGATGTTCAAAGGAGATTCTGACCTTTTTCTGCCTTGTTGTAAGCAGGTAGAATACGACCTCCTTATAGAAAACCTGCTTATTTCTCCTGTAGACGTAGTTTATAGTCTCTCTAAATCCCTCGATGAATTTGGCTTCATCGATGCCTGTTTCTTCCTCCAGCTCTCTGAGTACGGTCTCCTTTTCTGACTCCCCCTCCTCTATATTCCCCTTCACAAAATCCCAGTGACCCCCTTTATAATGTAAGAGCAGATACTTAGGCTCCTCATTCTCCCTAATAACCACTGCACCCGCTGATTTTTCAAAAGGCATCTAAAGATTCCTCACGAAGCTTCAGAGGCTCTCTTAAGCTCCTGTAGGATATAGTCCATTTCTTCCAGATTGAAAACTTTAGTGTCCATCATTCGCTTAAGCTTTAGATAGCATTTCCTGAGCCTCTCTTTTTCTGATGGCTCTTCTTCTACCTCTTCTTCTACCTCTTCTTTTCTATGGGCCATCCCGGTATGGGTTAGCAGGCCGTGCTCGGATTTAAATTTTTTACCGCATACATCACACACTAGCTCTGTCATCTCAGCCCTCCTCTCTTTAGAATATAGCTGGCGGTAAGGATGTGAGCCAGGGCTCCAGGATCGCCCATAGTCGTGCTTAGGACGCTGTTCAATATGACAGGCTCTTTTATTCTCAGTTCCTCCATCACGGGCTTCCTAATTATTCCATGGTCCTCAGGGAGAACAGCCTCGCCCATGGGGGACTTTGAGAAGGCGTCGGGTTTATCTCTGTCTAGGGGAACGACTTCAAAGCTCTCTCGCAGATAGAGAGGCATCCTTTTTTTCTCCGATAGCCTCCTAACGTACACTCTGTCCACGTATGGCGTGAGTCTGGTCTTCTCGAGGCTTTCCCTGTTAATGCCTATCTGACCAGGTTCAAGCTCCACGCTCCTTCCACCGAAAAAAGTAACATACCAGTCTTTGACTGGCTCTATTGGCAGAGTTATTGGTTTCATTCTATATTATTTTAAATATATCTCTTTAAAATTATTTTCTAAGATAGTATGGGGGGATGGAAGACCCATGGGCTGGGTAAAAAGAAGTAATCTTCCCACGGGTCAAGAATCCCTATTAATTTGTAAGTTATAAATTGCGTGTCTAAATTTTTTGATATTTTTTAAGAGAATTTAAGCCCTGGAGGGGACTCGAACCCCCGACCTGCTGATTTCTTGCGCCGGCGTGGCGTTACAAGTCAGCCGCTCTTCCAACTGAGCTACCAGGGCAGTACGTGACATTAATGAGGAAAGTTTATTAACGTCTCAATTTTTTAATCTTATGGTATGACGTTTCGTCTTGACGACATCCGCATAGACTTTGTCGCTGATAAACCTTCCCCCAAAGCCCCCAAGCTAATCCAGGGGCTACTTGGCGTGGGTCAGGTGGGATTCCTTGCGGTGCGTCAGCTGATAAAGGCGCTGAATGCAAAGAAAGTGGCCGAGGTATACTCTCCTGATTTTCTGTATCCAGGGTCAACTATTCCAGGGGTGGTCTACACTAAGGACGGAACTGTGGACCTGGAGAAAGACGAGATATACTATGACGAAAAAAATGAGCTGTTCCTTCTCACTGGGCTCTATCAGGGAATAAGACCCGAGGGATATTTCGGATTCGCCGGTAAGCTCCTGGACTTATGTGAGGAGTTTAGTGTTAAAGAGATCTACACCCTAGCCGGCTATGGAACAGGCAGGCGTCCCAAGAAGCCAGGGGTTTACGCGGTTATAACTGATAAGAACCAGAAAGAGATTATAAAAGAATACGGCATAAAGATGCCTAGGGCACCGGAGGGATCCCTGGGGGTAACGGGGCTGGCGGGGCTGTTAGTTGTCCTCGGGCAAAAGAATGGGATAAAATCCATGTGCCTGATGGGTGAGACCCACGGCAATTACCCTGATCCCAAGGCAGCAAAGGCAGTGCTTGTAAAACTCTGCCGTATACTGGATATACAGATAGACACTACCCAGCTGGATGAGCAGATAGAGGCCATGGAAAAAGAGCTCCGGGAGATAGGGGAGTATATGCGGAAAATAGCCGAGATGCAGAAACCTCCTCAGGTGAAGCCAGAGGAGTTGCCTTATATAGGCTGAAAACCATGATTTGCGGGATCGATGAAGCTGGTAGAGGCCCTGTTTTCGGCGACCTAGTGATAGCTGGCGTGGCCTGCGAACCGGGGGAGGAAGGCGAGATGAGGGAATTAGGGGTTAAGGATTCCAAGGCCTTGTCACCCTCTAAGAGAGAAGAAATCTACGAAAAACTAATCCGCATGTATCCCTATGAGGTTGTGGTAATAACCCCATCTGAGCTTGACAAGATGAGGCTTAAATACACCTTGAATGAGATCGAGGCATCTGCCTTTGCAGAGATAATAAATCGACTCCAGCCGTCCAGGGCTTATCTCGACTGCGCCAGCGCCTCTCAGAGGGGATTCACCAGAGACGTTAAAGCCAGCCTTAGATCAGAATGTGAACTCATAGTTGAGCACAAGGCAGATGAGAGGTATCCAGTCGTGGCTGCCGGCTCCATTGTAGCTAAAGTAACGCGGGACAGAGGGATCAAAGTCCTCGCCGAGACATACGGATCCATAGGCTCTGGTTACCCATCAGATCCCGTTACCAAGGAGTTCCTCAGTCGGTGGATAAGAGAGCATCGTTCTTATCCCCCTTTTGCAAGGAAAAGCTGGAAAACAGCGTCTCGAGCAGGTAACCTTTCGCTGCATGATTTCTGAATTATATTTTTAGCTTTCCTATCCTCAGGACATAGGCTATTATGAGCCCGATTATGAAAGCCACCCCCAGGTTTGTGGCAAGGGCGATTCCAAGCATGGCGATTATAACAAAAAAGTCCTCTTTTTTTCGCACATCTTTTATCATGAGGCCTAGCTGGGTCCCCGCAAAAACCAGCAATACACCAAGGATTGAGAGGGGGATGAGGTGCAGGATAGTCACCGCAGATGGGCCCAGAAATATTGCTAGCCCGAGAAATATGGCGCCGATCATGACGTTGGATCCGGCCGTCCGGGCGCCGAATCTATAGTGTGCAGCTAATCCTCCTGCGCCGTGGCACATAGGTATGCCTCCAAAAATAAAGGACCCCACGTTGGCCAGTCCCTGGCTGTTTGCAAGGGCTTTGTAGGATGTCATCTTTGCCTTGTCTCCGAAGTAATCCCTGGTGAGGTCGGCATTAGAGATTATGGCGTTGCCCACTGTCATCGGTATCTGAGGTAAGACCAGGAGAGCCAAGGCTACTAGGAACTCAGATCCTGTCGGGATGCCGTAAGGTAGAACCTTGGGCATATAAAGGCCTAGGTCAACCACCTCGTCGGGCATGGATTTGCCAAAAATCAGTCCTATAACTAAACCTCCGAATACGACGACAATGGAAGCGGGCATCCGCCTGTTATCGATGAGTAGGAAGGTGGTGATGGTTCCCAGGATCCCCAGCACTATGCCTATGCCAATGGGTCCGACGTTCTGCACCGCTAGATAAGGCTCAGGTCCAAGCATAAACTCTATGCCTCTGATGGTGAGCACGGTTCCAACCCCCAGTTGCACACCCCTCACAACACTTTTTGGCGTATGTCTCGCCACAAAATGTATCGCCCCCGTAATACCTAGTAATATGAGAAGAATACCCATGATCAACGCAGAGGCGCTTATCTCCTGAGGGCTCATGCCGGCTGCTATGACATATGCCCCGATGACCTTCATGGGCTGGACCGGGACGGTTACGCCGTAGTAGGCCCCGGCCAGGATATAGAAAAGGCCGATCATAAAGAGAACGCCCGTTGGATCCAGCCCGTTTATGACTATCATGCCAATAGCGAGAGGTGTCAGGGTACCGAGGTCTCCTAGGGAGCCAGCAAACTCCATCCTGTTAAATCGGAAGCGGGTGGAAAACATGCCAGATACCACATTGGAGTTTCTATAAGATAAAACCTATTTAAGGTTCCCTTAAAAATTGGTTAGCTTGTCGTTGCATTCCTATTCTCTGTCTACCCCCCATCGTGCCATCTTTATTGGGTCTTTAAAAATTCTTTTATAATTCCCATGGCAGGAGAATTTATTTCCGTGGGGTCAACCTGCTCCCTTATTCCTAAGAAAACAAACTCTGGCTTCGGGTTTACATCATCAATAGCTTTGAAAACGGCAGCCCAAACATCGCCTTCGATGCCTTCAAAATCACCAGTGCATGTTCAATATAGTCATTACCAAATGTCAACTTCTCCCAGCGCCCAAGGAATTTTCTGCCTCTGCGCTTCGGCGGCGTAGTTTAAAAGCTGCTCCCTCGCAAATATTTCTGTTGTCCTGATATCGCATTCGGGAATCAACGAAAAACTCATCGGATCGTATGCAGAGAAATCATGACCCTGCCAGTTAACTTCAGTGTTTTCCTCGCGGGATGGCTTATACTTTTAGAAAGGATGCCTGGGAACTCCAAGCTCGCATGAAAAATGCGGACTCACGGCTTCTTGGATCCTGTCAAGGTAAACTGAACCATCGAGAGCATCTGGTCCTCGGACAGGATCTCGTTGAGGACCGGCTGATATCCTGGGATAAAGAATCTCTCTATTTCTAGGGGGAAAGGATTGTAATATTCTATTTTAAGTTTCCCGCAACTTGAGCCTCTCTGATTTTCTCTGGAACATGGGTTGTTTCCACCCATTTCTTGAATTCCTCATCTCACCTGAAGACGGGGAAACCCTTCCATGGGGGGTATATTAGCAAAGGCTATGGGTTTTCTTATGTCTTTCTCTATAGCCACTATCAAGGCATATGATCTAAGTTTCTTGTCCAGATATTTGGTGTCAAGGGGATAAGCCAGCTCCTCCCCGTTCTCATCAACATAAGAAGTGTAAGGGCAAAAATAGATACAAAAGATGAAATGCCCACATCAAATTCAGAGTAGAGTTTCTCTGTTAACGCAAAATACAATACTGGTATCTCAGGTGTTTTAGCGAAGACTTCTGCGCCAACAATCATTCATTTCCCAAAGGTCGGGTAGGGTTATCTTTCCAGATCAGCTATATAACAATCTATCTCTTAACAATCTATCTCTTTCCAGCTCGGGAGATAATAACCTACTTTGAAATTACGGATCTTTATCGTGGCAGCGATTTTTCTGAGTAGCCGAAACAGTTTTGTCATCTCTGATTTGATTTTCAGATGGCCTTTTTTGTTCTTCCACCGCATGCTCATCGTCAAAAACTATGAACAAGGCTAACATAACAATAACTAGACCTGGACTCAATAATTTCTTGGCCATATATTTGCTATGAAAAATTATAAAATAAATATGGAGGTCCCATCACTTAATCCGAATTTCGAAATATGAAACAAAAGTTTTATTATTAGATTTATTTCTAACCATTGTTTCATGTTGTTCCAATGGAGCCAAAAGTACAGCGTGAATGTTAAAGAGATAGATCAACAGCATATTAGGCTATTTGACCTGATTAATGATCTGCATGATGCCATGAAGGTCGGCAAGAGCCAGCGCGTAATGGCAGATATACTCCAAGGGCTGATCGACTATACTGATTATCACTTTTCTACTGAAGAGAAATACATGACTTTGTACGGCTTCCCTGATTATTTGCAGCACAGGTCTGAGCACAGGAATTTTGTTGCTAAAGTTCAGGGTTTTCACAGCAGTTTTAAGGCTGGCAGTTTATCTTTGTCTTTAGATATCATGCACTTTCTCAAAGACTGGCTGTCTAACCATATACTGGTTAAAGATAAGGTGTATGGATCATTTTTCAACCAAAAAGGGCTGGAATAAGCCTGATAAAGGTTTAGCAACTGTCGTTAGAAACTAAAATCCGTCCCAGAAAAAATCAGAGTAGACTTAATGTATGCGGGGGAAGGGACTTGAACCCTTGATGGACCTGCGTCCACCAGATCTTGAGTCTGGCGCCTTAGCCGCTCGGCCACCCCCGCATGCCTGTCTAAAATTTGCAGTCCCGGAATATTTAATTCTTTTGGGTTTTTCAGCCTCTCTTTTTGGCTTCTTTTTTCGCTTGGCTAAGCAGTTTGGGAAGGATTATGCTCCTGTTACAGCTTGTGCATCTCACGCGATAGGGACGCTTCACCAAGGTGACCTCGCCCTGCTGTTCTGTCTGGCAGAAAGGACATCGAAGCACGTACTCTGAGGCCTCTTTTTCTTTCCACTTCCACAGCACTATTTCGCCTGTCTCCTCGTCGGAGGCGTTCTTAAGTTTCCTCCTCGTTAAATAGGAGAAATCTCCCCTCTTGATTTCCCGTAAGTCAAATGGTAGCTTCATTTTAACCTCCTCTTTAATTCTTTTACTTTATCAGCGGTTATGTTTCCTTTTACTCTATCCCCATTGGAGCACACCGCCCCTCTTACCCCTATTATGTCGAAGTCTATGCCTCTAAGCATTTGAATATCCTTTGGACCTAGGGATCCCGCCAGGGCAACAAGAACATCACCGGAGTGTGCATCCCTGGTAAAGACGTCCAGCTCCTTAGCGCTTATGTGATCAAGAAGGGTTTTTCCGTTTTTTCTGGCAGTATCTATCATCACCCCATGGGCTCCGCACTCTTGGGCCACGGATGGAAGGTCCAGAGGATTAACCGAGCCAGTGAACCTGTAGTCAGCGTATCCTGCAAGAACGACCTTGGCCCCTGTTCCTTCTACTGACTTCACAATGTGCATCCCCATGTCAAGGGCTTCCTCTACGTCTCTAATTCCGTAAAGCCCAACCTTTATATAATCTACGCCAAGCTTTGCCAGCCCCAGGGCAGCCAGGGAGGCGGTTCCTGGCTTGTAATCCATGTCTCCTAAGGGGGCGCTCAGCTCCATTCCAGGAGGAAGGGCATCTTTTATCTCCCGTATTATCCATGGATAGCTGGCCCCCAGTGAACCCTCCCTTGGATTCTTCACGTCTATGATATCTGCGCCACCTTCAATAGCTTCAAGAGCCTCTTTTAAATTGATGGGGCTGACCAAGAGCTTCATATTTTAAAAATCACTTTGATATATAAAAACTATGGACGTAATACCTGTAATGGATATAAGGGGTGGTATCGCTGTGGCAGGGCAGCGGGGAGAGAGGGAGAAATACCGCCCTTTGGAAACTGTGTACTCAAATACCTCCGATCCACTGGCAATAGCTGATGCCCTGCCTTATGAGAGACTCTACGTAGCTGACTTAGACGGCATCGTAGACAGAAGACCTGACTACCCCCTTCTATGGGAGCTTTCTCTTAAAAAGAAGACAATGATAGACGCCGGTGTTGTGTCCTTCAAAGAAGTCAACCAACTTGCCCACATCTGCGGTGATTTGATCCTGGGAACAGAGACTGTTAACGGGCTGCGGGTTATAAAGAGAAGCATAGACATTTATCAGGAACGCATAATCGTCAGTCTCGATATTAAAGATGGCAGGGTCCTGACAAAATTCCTTCCAAAGACCCCCTTCGAGGCCCTTGAGGTGCTGGAAAAAGAGGGAGTTAATAAGGTAATCATTCTTGATATCTCCTCTGTGGGCACCTTGGGTGGATGTAGCTACGAGATTATAGAGCCCTTGGTGGAAGGCTTTCCATCAATAGAGTTTACAGTTGGAGGAGGAATAAAAAAAGAAGACATTGGAAAAATGGAAAAAATAGGGGTAAAGGCGGTACTGGTTGGCACCGCCTTGCACAGGGGGCTGCTTGAGGGATAACTACATCCCCATGCCGCCCATGCCGCCCATGTCACCCATGCCGGCACCTGGTCCTTCACCCTCGCCTTTGCCAAGGCCGCTGGCTGCGATGACGTCGTCTATCCTGAGGATCATCACCGCAACCTCGCTGGCGCTGTCGATGGCCTGGGTCTTGACTCTGAGAGGCT
>JALUUU010000087.1 GCA_027021185.1 archaeon
CAGGAGGATGCCGGCCTCTTCCGTGGTGAAGGAGATGCCAAAGACGGCCTTGAAATCTGATTCCTCCTCGGGCTCGTCCAGGACCTTCTTGGATAGGATCTGGCGGATCTCCTCGGCCTTGATGTACCTGGCCTCCTCTTTCAACTCCTTGGGGAAGTCGGGATTCTCAGGGGAATACTCGTCGTGGGTGTCTATCACCAGAACCCTGCCCCCTTCATCTTTGATCCATTGGTTGAACCCTGTGAGGAAGTGCTTAACGAAGTAGGACTTGCCGCTGCCCGTGGTGCCAAAGACGGCCATGTGCTTGCTGAGGACCTCGGGGTATTTGAGACCCACCTTCACCTGGGGATTCCCGGAAAGGGTGCCTATGGGTGCGCTGTCCCAAGGGCAGAAGAGCCCTTCCAGGAGATCCTTCCTCGCCTTCTTGATGAGGGCTGCCCCGGGGATGGGCACCCGATTGAAGGAGAGCTCGCCGTTTTGCCGGATCTCCTTGAGGATCTCGATGCGGCCGCTCCTCAAGTGGGAGTAGGGGGTCTCATTGGTGAGGGTCACCATCTTCACCAGCCTGGCGGCGGGCTCCTGGTCTGTTAGGGCGTCTATGTACTTCTTGAACTGGGGGTCCTGGCGGGCTTCGGGGTTGGAGAGGTCCTCCATGAAGGCAGCGTGGTGGGCTGAGGGGGTGACCACCTTGCCCAGCCACCTCCTTTGGGTTCCGTCGTAGTCCTGGGCCTCGATCTCCACAAACTTATCTGTCTCAATCTCCCTGGTGCCTGCGTAGCCCACGTATCGGTTGGTGCCTCCCCCCAGGGTGAGACCCAGGACCTCCTGGCCTATCTCCGAGGCGGTCTCCCATAGGCCCTGGAAGATATCCGCCAGCTCCTTCACCTTCTCGGAGTCCTCTATGAGGAGGCCGATCTCTTCGTTGGACCCGGCCCTGGCCTCGTCCCCGTAGCCTCCCCCTGTGAGGTTGAAGGAACCCACCGTGGCAAAGTCGCCGTCCACGATGTTGAACTTGGCGTGGAGGTTGGGGAGGTACCGCACCTGGGCCTTCAGGTGATCCCGGGCATAGACAAGGAGGTTTCCAATGTCGGTGATCTCGTAGTCTGGGCTGCTGCCCATCCTGATGAGGAGCCTCACCTCCGGCGGGGATCCCTGGTGGGCCTCCAGCCAGTCCCTGGGAAAGACCCTTTTGAGGGTTTCACTCCTGATCCAGGCGGAGCAGATCCAGACCCTTTTGCTGGCCTTCTGGACAGCTTTCTTTAGGGCATCCAGGTTGGTCTTGTTGTCTAAAAACTCCATGGTTCACCCCCTTGGCAGCCCCTATTTTTGTGTAGAAGCTACTCTATAAAAAACGGGTTTGCAATTCCAGAGAGACAAGTGTGTGTCGCAATACTTGAGGAAAGCTGAGGCAGGCTTAGAATAGAGACATGCTGTTGTCTCTCTGGAATTGCAGCCCATTTAAAGAGTCCCTAAACTAGGGTTTGAAGGGGATCATTTCCCCAGGAGGGAGATTGGAGATGGAAAGCACTTATTCCAAGAGCTCATGGGCCAATGCCCTGAAGGCCATATTGCTCTTTATACTGTTCGGACTCTGGGTTCTTTTTGCCGGGGCCTTTAGCGTGCTTTGGGGAACCGTCCTGTTCGTGGAATTTGTGGTGGCTCCTCTGGTTCTGTTGTATGTCTCGTATCAGGTCTTGCAGGCCCTCAGGAGAACCGCCGAGAGGAGGTGAGAAGGGCATAGCCGCTGGGACCATCATGATAAAATGAAGTCTCCACCCGTTACATCAAACTCTCCACCCATTCCCAGGATCCAGAGATAGTTGGATACTTTCCCACGGAGTCATTAGGAAAGCTTGAGCTGAAATACGCATGTTTGGTACGTATTGCAATGGAGAAAATAATTAAGTATAAATAAATGCACGCTTGGCTAAGAAGCTAGCAGTGGAACATGAAGTCTTGGCCATCTTCATAAAAACCGGTTTTATCGGCATTCTGTAGCGGCAAGTTACCTAATCGTCATTCCACCCGCAGTCGCCACAGAAAATTGGCGATACTAGAAGGTAAGGTAAGGATAACTAGGGAGCCACGTTATGGAGGCAATAGCTATATTGGTAATAATTTATCTCTTGTTAGTTACAACTACTGCAGCTATTGTCTTCGTAGCTAAATACAAACGCAGAAAGCAGCATAAAAAACGACTTATAGTAAAGGAGGAAGATGAATTTACAGCTCTACAGGAAAGAGCATTAGGAACAGACAAAGCCCAAGAGTCGATAGAGTATGATCAATTGACGGAGACACAAGAAGAATCCATTGTTTCAAGAGGTCTTCAGCCAGACGTAGTGCCACAAACCCAAATCAAGACAGTGGTGAAAGAGAAAGTCGAATCCACGGTCATACAGGGAACTGAACAATTTGAAAGGGAATTCCAAACTCACAAACTGATGGAAGAACCACAAGGCATTGGGGAGGAGACAAAGCAAGCTGAAACAAAACAGGCTGTACCGATAATATCAGAAAAGACAAATCTAGAAGTAGAGGAAAAAAATCGGGAAAGACAAGAGGAGTCACAGCCGATAGAGCAAAAACGAATATCAACAAGAGCAAAGAGACGTCGGCGAAAACCTGTTAAGAGAGAAGAAAGATCACGAGAATTCGTTCCAAGGTATACGGACACATCCACAGGTAAAATGGCGCACCGGTCTCCAAGGCCAGAGGTGGTTTGCTGGGAAAGGGAACAGCGATGGTTTGTCGGAGTGGAAATTCCAGATGAGATGCTTCTCAAAGAAGAGAA
>JALUUU010000088.1 GCA_027021185.1 archaeon
TACGGGGAGAACAACGACTGTCTCCGGTACCGCACCTGCACAGGGAACAACTGCGTCCTCGGATCCTGGAGCGTCGAAGGCGAGAAAAACGTGTCAATAATGGTCTACAAAGAAGGAGTCTCGGCCCCCATAGAGAGCATTAACTACTACATAAGAAAAGAGCAGCCTAAGGGAAGAGAAGCAGGGCCATGACTCTTTACCTATCCAAAAATACTATATACTTGCTGAAAGAATCAATAATGAAGCAAATGCGCAATAAGGTCGCCTTCTGGCTCGTTTTAAGCCTCTTTCTGACTATTATCCTTCTACCCGGCTTCTGGAGAAACCTGCCCCTCATCTTTTCTCCTGCGTATATAATGGAGACAGGGGCGTATCCATGGGCCGTCCTCGGGTTATGCAGCCTCTGGCTTTACTTCAAGAGAGAGGAGGTCCTTGAGAAGATAACCCCCCAGGTAACCTCCAGAGACAAAGCCATAGGCTCGGTCATGGTGGGGCTGTCCCTACTCCTGAGAAACGAGGCCGAGATGTCCTTTCTCGCCCTAGGCGTGCTCCTAGTGTTACTAGGAACCTGCACCTTCATCTTCGGCATGCCATCCAGCACTCCGGGGATTCTCCTCGGCATTTATGCCTTCGCCATCGTCTTCCCCCGGGTGTTCACCGCCCACCTTGAAGAGCCATATGCCCAGACCACGGTCAAGACAGTTGCCTCTTTAATATCCCTCCTGGGCTATCCCGTCCAGACCCAGGGACAGGTCATAAGCTTCATCTCACAAACAGGGGAGCCCCTGGGCAGCTACATCGGAGCTCCAAGCTCAGGAATAGCCTCTATCACCCTCTTCGTGGCCCTCTTCGCCCTCATGCACCTCGACTTCAAGCATCCCACCAAGAAAGCTGCATACCTGTTCCTCTTCGGTTTGGTTGGCACCGCTCTACAGAACATCCTCCGCCTCGCCCTAATAATCCTCGCCGGCTACCACTTCGGCTACAGCGCCATGGTAAAGGTGCATGACTACGCCGGCTACATAATATTCCCCGCCTGGTACATAGCCTTCGCCTACATCTACCTGAGGAGTTATAAGCCGGGAAACAACATTAATAAAAGAAAATGAAGGAGAAAACCAATAGAATGTATGCACTAGGGCATAGAATAGCCGTGGTTATACCCGCTTATAACGAGGAAGGAAGCATAGCCCGCGTAGTGAGAGGAGTAAAGGCCCTGGGATGCGATGTAATAGTCGTTGATGACGGCTCCCAAGACAGGACAGGGGAGGAGGCTGCCAAAGCAGGGGCTAAGGTCCTGCGCCATGTCGTGAACGTCGGGGTTGGTCTTGCAACGGTTACTGGGAACGACTACGCCGCAAAAAAAGGCTACAACATCATCGTGAACATCGACGCCGACGAGCAGCACTTCCCAGATGACATCCCCAGAGCCCTTGATTATATGATGGACAACAACCTGGACATAGTCTTCGGCTCCCGCTTTCTGGGCGACACCAGCAGGTTCCCCCTGATCCTGAAACTGGGAAACAAGTTCCTAACCCTAATGAATCGCTTCCTCTTTAACTCATCCCTCACCGACTCACAAACAGGTTTCAGGGTTGTTAAAGCACATGTATGGCGAGACCTAGGCATAACCAGCCCCAGCTACAGCATCTGCTCCGAGATAGCCGCCAAGGCAGGGAAGCGATACAGATTCGGGGAGATACCCGTTAAGACGGTGTTCCTGGACAAATTCAAAGGGACAACTATATTAGATGGGTTGAAGATATTCTACGACATGCTCAAGTGGAGGCTGGGCCGATGACGGTGATGCAGGTCTTCGGCATCCTCTTTGCCCTGGGCATGATCTACATCACCTACTTCTACTACAAGAGAAGAATCTTCCTCTACTACGATGTCCTCCTATGGGTCTACGTCTGGATTTTATTGATCATCGCGGTAAGCTTTCCCGAGAAACTCACGGCTCTGATCCAGCCCCTGAAAATCGTAAGGGTCCTGGACCTCCTCACCATGGGCTCTATATTCCTGCTATTCTCCCTCGTCTTCGTGATCTTCGCCAGGTCGCGATACAACGACCGCCGCATAGAACAAATAGTTAAAGAACTAGCCCTTAAAGAAGAAGAGAAATGAGAGAATGTCATTACCTGCGCCTAGTGCTTATCTTGGGCTTAATATTTTTATCTATACTGACAACTAAGTATCCTATTTTCCATCCCCTGGATTTAAAGAGCCTCGAGGGAGAGGAAGTTGCTCTTTACTACCTGGAGATCCAGGGAAAAGAAGATCGCCTTTACCGGGCAACTCTCGGGTTCACCAAGGAAGAGGTATATATTTCTAGCTCAGGAGAATTTACTCCAGGGGATGTGGTCAGCTTCCACGGAGTAGTCAAAGACGGCATCCTAGTGAATCAGGAATACCGCTATCATCCTTACCCCTTAATCGTATATCAACTCTCTGCCCTGGGCTTGGTGGTCTTTCTAATCATGTTCTTTAGGAGATGGAAGTTCTCCTTTAAGGAGATGCGCTTTAGGGAGGTCTAGAGCTAATGCCTGACTGGATCACCCACATCGCCGTTGCCTACTCAGTGGCCGTGCTCGCCAGAATAAAAAAGCGGGAGCTGGTGGTGCTGGGAACTCTTCTCCCCGACATATTCAAAATATTCATCCCAGTGGGGGCTTTTCTGGGTTATGGCCAAGCTTTCTTTACGGGGAACTACTTCGCCCCATTCCACACCCTACTGGGGGTAATA
>JALUUU010000089.1 GCA_027021185.1 archaeon
TCGCCAGGAGGGAGACGAGCCTAGATGAAGCGGATTATGCCTTTCTAGGGATCCCATATGACAGCAGCGAGAGCTACAGGGTGGGATCAAGGTTTGCTCCCAGGGCGATAAGAGAGGCGTCCATGGAGATGGAGGACTACGATCTCCTGGAGAATAAGGACCTCAGAGATATAAAGATCGCTGATCTGGGCGATGTTGAGGTTTCTTTCGGGAACTACCCAGAAACCATGTCGCGAGTCGTGGACACCGTCTCAGAGATTCTTAACAAGGGGGCGGTGCCTGTGTGTGCCGGGGGGGAGCACACAATAACCCATAGCGTACTTTCGTCCTACGAGGAGAAGCCTTTCGCTGTTATATACGACGCCCATCTTGACTTTCGCCACGACTATCTGGGAGAGAAATTCTCCCATGCCTGCGTCACCAGAAGGGTCATGGAATTGCTGGGGAAAGAGAATATCCTGGTCGTCGGAGTGAGGAGCGCCTCCAAAGGAGAAGCGGAGGATGCCGCGGAGCTCGGCCTGACGTACATTCCTTATCCGAAGTGCGGGAAGAATCTGTCTAGGAAGATTAAGGACAGAGTCAGGGGAAAAAACGTATATCTCTCTCTTGACATGGACGTTCTTGACCCTGCCGAGGCCAGGGGAGTGGGCAATCCCGAGCCTCCAGGGCTCAGCTATAGGGAGCTTCTGTCATCCCTGGAGTTTTTACATGAAACGTCTTTAGTGGGTTTTGACGTGACAGAGGTCACCCCAATCTACGACAGCTATACGCCGGTCCTCGCAGCAAAGGCCATTTTCAAGGTCCTCCTAAAAACAGAGAAAATCAAAAAATATAAAAGCCATGGTGGATAGGGTTCATTAATGGATTTCAGAGGCCGGGACATTATCTCCATTAGAGACCTTACCCGGGAAGAAATAAGCTTCATCTTGGACAGGGCGGAGGAAATGGAGAAGAGCCCTCCCGGTAATGTTTTAAGGGGAAAAATTCTGGCGTGCCTTTTCTACGAGCCCAGCACTCGGACGAGGCTGTCCTTTGAGGCGGCCATGAAGAGGCTTGGAGGGGAAGTTATAGGGTTTACGGAGGCAGGGGTTTCATCAGTAGCCAAAGGCGAAAGCCTCATCGACACGGTGCGCACGGTGGAGGGATACTCCGACGTTATAGTTATCAGGCATCCCAGAGAGGGGGCTGCAAGGCTATGCGCCGGTATTGCCGATATACCTGTTATTAATGCCGGCGACGGTTCTAATCAGCATCCCACCCAGACCCTGCTGGATCTGTATACTATCCGCAGGGAGAAGAACAGGCTCGACGTTGACGTTGCGATACTGGGTGATCTTAAATACGGCAGGACGGTGCATTCTCTCGCCTATGCCCTGGGGATGTTTAACGCCAGAATTACTCTGATATCCCCCCGGGGGTTGGAGATGCCCAGGGAGGTGCTGTCAGACATAAAGAAGGCCGGTGCAGAGATACAGGAAGTAACCAGCCTTGAGGAGACACTGAAGGGGATAGACGTGCTCTATGTCACACGGATCCAGAGAGAGCGTTTCCCAGACATGGAGGAGTACGAGAAAGTAAAGGGTGCTTATAGGTTGACTGCGGATATGCTCAGGGATGTTAGGGAGGGCATGATAATTCTTCATCCCCTGCCCAGGGTGGATGAGATCTCTCCAGAGGTCGACTCCACGAAACATGCCCGATACTTCCATCAGGTCAAATACGGTGTGCCGGTGAGAATGGCCCTTTTGAAGCTCATCCTGGAGGGTTAAAACAAGATGACCATCGATATGAAGGTCAAGAAAATCAAGAACGGCACGGTGATAGACCACATAACAGCCGGCCAGGCCTTAAATGTCCTGAAAATCCTTGGGATTACAAAAGAATATCCTAAAACCACCGTCACGGTGGCCATGAATGTACCATCCGGTAAGTTAGGGTTTAAAGACATCGTTAAGGTGGAGGGCAGGGAGCTAGAGGCCGAGGAGCTGGACAAGATATCCCTCATCGCCCCTGATGCAACCATAAATATTATAAGAGACTACGAGGTCGTAGAGAAAAAAACGGTCTCTCTGCCGGAAATTCTTGAGGGAGTTCTCGAGTGCGACAACCCCAACTGCATAACCCACTTTGAGGCTGCAAAATCACAATTCATAGTCGAGGAGAAAAACCCGATAAAGCTAAGGTGTGTCTACTGTGAGCGCTCCATGGATGAAGAGGGAGTTGTAAAACAGTTCTGAGCCATGAAGCCGCTGCAACACCTGTTATTATCCAGTGTATTTTTTGGGGCTCTGCACATACTAGGCTTTGACCAGGCCTTTGTAGTCACCGCGTTTGCGGCGTCCATCCTCATAGACATCGATCATTTTTTTCTCGCAGGCAAAGTCGGTTCCTGGAATCCTCTCCACATATACAGGTTCTGTATGAATTTTAACCCTGAGCCCAGAGAAATCCTCGTGCTGAAGTTTGGGGGGATAAGGTTTCTGCCCTTCCACAACGTCCTCCTATCCCTCGTTGTGGCGCTTTTCCTTCCGGCCGTGGGAATGGGGATGCTGTTTCACCTTGTCCTGGATTTTATCAGCATCATGCGGCGGACGCTCTAGACTGTGAAAGAGCAGTTTCCCCTCATGAAAAATTCACAGTGGCGCCAGACGTCTTTTTCCTTCCACTCGTGGGCGCATATGTGATGAACACAGCATATGTTGCAGTTTTCACGAGCCCTGTCGCATCTTACTTTCCTATAGTCTTCTTCACTAGCCCTGCAGAGCATTTTATCCATCACCTCTCGGTTTGAATTTGAATCCATAGTGTATTAGCCCAGCTTCACCGTCTTCTCTGATTCTTCTGAAAACCTTTTTCACCTTCATCCCGATCTTCAAATCCTCAGGCTCACAGTCCACTATCTGGGTGGTTAGGCAGGGTCCCTCATCGAGTTTAACTACGGCCATTATGTAGGGCCCCTTATGGTCGAAACCCTCTGGAGGACTGTGGATAACGGTATAACTCACGATCTCGCCGTTTCCTCCGAGTTTAACTTCTTCGAGCCTGCTGCGTCTCCGGCATTTAGGGCATATAGCCCTTGGGGGGAAATAGGTTCCACCACAGCTCAGGCATTTGGTGGCTATTAAGTTATATCGGCTTTTTATGCTTCTCCAGAATCTGGGAATACTCATGGCTCTATCCTTTCTCAAATATATGAACAACTGCAGTTCCGCCTGATCCGCCCACATTGTGGGTCAGGCCGATGTCCGCGTCGACCTGCCTTGCCTCTGCTTCGCCCCTCAGCTGAAGCACGATTTCCACGGCCTGGGCGACTCCCGTCGCGCCAACTGGATGTCCCTTGGCTTTTAAACCTCCCGATGTATTCACAGGGATCTTCCCTCCTATCTGGGTTATCCCTTCTTCCGTGGCAGGCCCGCCTCTTCCGAGCTCCACGAAGCCCAATCCCTCAATGGCAAGGATTTCCCCGATAGTGAAGGCGTCGTGAACCTCTGCTACCTGGATATCTTTTGCCTCGACATTGGCCCTCTTATACGCCTCTTTCCCGGCATTCACAGTCGAGTCAATGACGGTTATCCTCTCTCTGTCGTGGAGGGATATAGTGCTTGAAGCCTGGCCGCTTCCTGTTATGTAAACGGGGGAGTCGGTGAACTCCTTGGCCTTTTCCTCCGAGGCAAGAATGACGCACGCGGCTCCATCTGTTATTGGGGAGCAGTCCAGGAGTCTAAGGGGATCCGCAACCATAGCCGAGTTTAGCACGTCCTCTACCGTTATTTTCCTGTGGAACTGGGCGTATGGGTTGTGGATGGCGTTGCCGTGGTTTTTCACAGACACCATGGCCAGCTGTTCCCGCGTTGTCCCGAACTCGTACATGTGTCTCCTGGCGATGACGGCGTAGAGGCCTGGAAAAGTCATCCCCAGGAACGCCTCCCATTCCTGATCGGCGGCCGTGGCCAGGGTCTGGGTGGTTCTTTCAGTTAAAACGTCGGTCATTTTTTCCACACCCCCCGCCACCACGATGTCATGCATCCCGGATAATATAGCCATAGCGGCGCTTCTGAGGGCCAAGCCTCCGGAGGCACAGGCTGCCTCCACCCGGGTGGACGACACAGGGTTAAGACCAGCGTGGTCAGCTATAAGGGCGGAGATGTGCTCCTGATCAATGAATCTTCCGCCAGACATATTTCCCACGTAGATGGCGTCTATGTCTCCTCCATCTATTCCCGCATCCTCTATAGCCCGTGCTCCGGCCTCGACGAATAATCTGCTGAAAGATGTGTCCCAGTGCTCTCCGAATTTTGTGAGGCCGACGCCTATAACAGCAACTCTCATAGCTCACACCTTTATTTTCCGCCTAAGCCTGGCGTATGCAGCGTAGTCCACATATTTTTTATTTTTTAGGTAGTCATCCACCCGAGTGCCCGTGGATCTTTTCTCCCTGATCGTATCCGTCACAACTATGCTGAAGGAATCACTTCCAGCGCCAGATCCAAAGGACGTGAGCAAAATCCTGTCTCCCGGATCGGCAAGATCAAGAACCCTCGCCAGCCCAAGGAGTGAGGAGCCGGAGTAAAGGTTGCCCACTTTATCCACCAATATCCCCGGGAGATACTGCTCCTTTTTGAAGCGCAGCATCTCCGCCACTTTACGGGGGAACTTCCCGTTGGGCTGATGGAAAACAGCGAATCTGAAGTCATCAGGCTTTAACTCCAGTTTCTTCATCAGACCCTTAGATGCATTATATACATGTTTGAAATAAGCTGGGAGTCCGGTGAATCTGCCTCCATGGCTGGGGTAGCTTTGACCTTCCCTACGCCAGAAATCAGGGGTATCCGTCGTATAGGAGTGGGTTCCCTCCACCTCTGCTATTAGGCTATGTCTGCCTATGATATACGCCACACCTCCAGCTGCAGCCGTGTACTCCAGGGCATCTCCGGGGGCGCTCTGAGCGGTGTCCGCCCCAATGGCCAGGCCGTACTCTATCATGCCAGAAGCCACTAGCCCCATGCATGTCTGTATGGCGGCTGTTCCAGCCTTGCACGCGAACTCGTAATCGGCGGCCGTAGACTCGATAGAAGCCTCGATGGCCTCTGCGACGATTGTGGCGGTTGGTTTAACGGTGTACGGATGACTCTCAGAGCCGACGTAGACTGCTCCTATCTTATCCGGGGGCACTCTAGACATCAACAGGGCCTCTCTGGCCGCCTCCACTGCCATGGTTGCGGTGTCCTCATCCTCAGCCGGAACTGCCTTTTCTGAGATAAGAAGGTTGTTCTTGATCCTCTCGCTGTCGGCTGCCCAGACCCTGGCTATCTCCTCAACTTTTATCCTGTACCTGGGCAGATATACCCCATATCCTGCGATCCCTACATTCATCCAGTCACTTCCCGAAGCCTTTGAATAAGCTCCTCCTGGGTGTCAAGCCCCGATAGGATCACGGGGATTTTATCTCTTTTGGCAATTTTCAGTCCCAGGGGGTCTGCCTCCTTTATTCCATGGAGCACGACCATTCCCGGTTTTATCGTTGACACCCTTATGGCTACGAAGGGTGATCTCCCAAGGGAAACCCCTGTGAAGACGAGAGCCCGCTCTGATGTGAGTCCGTAGATCCTTATGAAGTCTTCACTGGGGAGCTCCAGAATAGCTTTGACGCTATCCAGAACAGTGTATCCGTATATGTCCCGGTTCAGAAGGTCGCCGTTTGCCACGGCTTTGCCTTGAATGGCGTCCATCACCTTTGAGGCTTTGATGGGATAAGGAAACTCCATTATATCGAGAACTGCTCCTGATAAACTTCCCCCAACACCCATTCTTTCATATGCTTTAAGGATCTTGGATCCGTGCTCCTCATCTATCCTGATAAATGCGTCCACGAGCCGTCTCACGACCCGCGACCCGGGGGAGCGACGTCTCCCGCTTTCATAGTCACATATCACAGATGGGGAGACCCCCAAACTCTCCGCCAGTGCCGCCTGGGAAACCCCGAAAACCTCCCTCCATTTTTTAATTGTCTTGCAGGGCTCTCTTGAGAGAACAATTTCACCAGCTATCCTTACGGATAGGTCTTCCTTTACCCCCATCCTACCCCCCATTAGATGCAGGTACCATATATAAGGTTTTCGTCATACGGTAAACAAAAATTCGACTAATAACGTATGACCTGTGAAAACAAAAATAGAACTTTGCCGTCGTCAAGTTTTTACTCATAAAAAAGGTGGGGCCGTAGGGTAGCCTGGTCTATCCTCGTGGCTTCGGGAGCCATGGACCTGAGTTCAAATCTCGGCGGCCCCATCCGCTGCTATCAGGAAGAAGTACCGGGGACCAGAAATGGACTTGAAGAAAGAGATCAGGGAAACAGTGACATATGTCATCATCGGTCTGGTGCTAGCTTACGCGATAAACACGGGCCTGGGCTATGCACTGGACACGGATAAGCCCGTTATGGCTGTTGTGTCTAACAGTATGGACCCGACTCTGAAAAAAGGAGACCTCGTGGTTGTGAGAGGTGTTTCTCCGGAGGACATAGCCATCGGAGACGTCATAGTATACCACAACCCCTTGCAAGGAGTTGCGGTTGTGCACAGGGTTATAGACATTAAGAGAGATGGGGACGAGCTGATTTTCTATACAAAGGGAGATAACAACCGCACCAACAGATTATCCGATCAGGAGGCGGGTATAGCCCCTCCCATCAGGGAATACTGGGTAAAGGGGAAGGTTGTTATCACCATACCAAAGCTCGGGTGGCCCAGGGTGATTCTAACTGCCATCTTCTAGCTACCGCAGGGTTCCTCCAAGGCCTAGAAGCATGTTCTCAACTTTTTTATAGTCCTCTCCTGAGAACTCTATTGCCTCAACCCGTAGTGTAATGCTCTTTTTACCCTCGGGCACCTGCTCCCCCCTGTACGTGTCTATCACTCTGCAGGAGATTATTCTGGGATCAAGGGCCTCAATAAGTTTGCACAGAGGCTCCTCCTGAAGGCTCTCTGGATAAACCACTGAGAAATCCCTTGTCGTCTTGGGCATGTTTTTGAGCCTCCACTCTCTCAAGAACTCTTTCCCTAGGAGCTCCACGTTGCTCAGCTTAAGGATCACCCTGCCGCGGTTTGTCCTGAGCACGACCTCCTCGGGTGTGACATTCTTCACCACCCCCACATGGACAGCTCCAGAGTATATATGCCTGAGGGCAACCTCTTTACCAACCGCCTTGCTGAGCTTTTTGAGCTCACCCGTAAGGGCTAGGATTGCCTTGTCACTCCGCCCCATAGATGTGTCTATATCCCCTATGTGCCTAGCGCTCTCAGCCATTATCCTGCTAAAGGCATGGCTGTCCCGCCTCTCTATTACGTCCTTGAGTTCCTTGACTTTTTCCAAGAAAACCCTCCTCACCTCAGCGGTGTAGGGGTTATGCATTTGGATGGAGGCGTAGAGCCTAGGGCTCTGTCCTACTATGCGGGCTATGAAGTCCAGCATGAGCTCATATACAGGGGAGGCAAATTTCCGGGAATGCTTCACGTCAACCCCCAGATCTTTGAGGGTGTATGCCAGGGATATGTAGGCAAAGTGGGTAAGCCCCTGCACCACACCCATGATACGATCATGCTCCTTGGGGGTGGTCACGTAAACCCTCGCCTTTCTCCTGTTCAGAAAGTCTAGGAGGAATTTCTCCCATTTCTCTGTGCGGACGGGGGTAACAACAACGGTCTGCCCCTCGAGGCTGGTTATTCTAGGGCCGAACATGGGATGCATGCCAATAATCTCTGCCCGGGGATTGGCGTACTTCAGCATGGCTTCACATGGCTCGACCTTGACCGAGGTGACGTCACTGAGAAGTGCGCCGTCTCGGACATGGGGGGCGACTTCCTTGATTACGTCGATGGTGTTCTCGATGTAGACGGATATCAATACGATGTCGCTTTCTTTAGCGGCTTTCACGTTGTCCGTCGTAAAGGCTACCCCGAGTTCATTGGCAACCCTCTCCCCTTTGATGGCGTTTCTGCCTGTGATAACTACGTCACAGCCTTCTTCTTTAAAAAATCCTGCAAATATCCTGCCGAAGCTTCCGCTGCCACCTATTACAGCTACCTTCATCTAAGGCAAATTCGCATCTTTTAATACATATATCCTTCGAATCAGAAGGTATAAAAGCTTTGAAAACATACCCCTAGAGCCGTGAAAAAAAACATCGTTCTCACAGGGTTCATGGGCGCCGGGAAAAGTACTGTGGGAAAAAAACTCGCAAGGACATTGAACATGTCCATAGTGGATACTGACGACCTAATAGAGAGCAGAGCCGAAATGAGCATCACCGACATCTTTGCCCGCCACGGAGAGGAGCATTTCAGAGAATTGGAAGAGAAAGTGGTGGAAGAGGTTTCCAGGCTTGAGAATCACGTTATCGTGACGGGAGGAGGCGTGGTCCTACGAGAGAGCAACATGAAAAATCTGAAGAAAAACGGCGTGGTGATCTACCTTCACGCAACACCAGAAGTGATTTATGAGAGGATCAAGGACCAGACACACCGCCCGCTTCTCCAAGTGGATGATCCAATGGCCAAGATAAAGGAGCTGCTAGAGTATCGAGCCCCTTTCTATGCAAACAACGACTTCACCGTGGACACAAGCAATCTCTCTGTAGAGGAAGTCGTTGAAGAGATTCTCAGAGTTCTGAGGAAAAAAGGCCTCATATCCTCCTAGCTTTTCAGCTGCCTTAGCTTTTTAAGGGAATCATGGGAGCCTGATTTGGTGTACATCTCAGCAGCCTTTCCGGTGTTTCCCAGCTTCAGATAAGCATCCCCCATCAACCCGTATGGATATTCTCTGCCGTAGTAGGACATGCCCAGGGCGTATTCAAGGAGTTCTAGAGCGTGCTTGGCCCTTCCCCGCCTAAGATCCTCCTCCGCCTCTACGCAGTACCTCATACGCTTCCTGTTCGCCTCAATAAATGGTTTCTGGTCCTGAGGGCTGAGCCTTGCTATTATCTCAGATGACAGCTCAGCGGCAGAGAGATTCTTATATTCGGGGATGAACTTTTTCAGGATTTTCTCCTCGTCTCTGATTGCCATAGCTATCTCCTCAGTCTCTCCAACACAACTCTCCTCATAAGGTCCACAGGGGGATCAACATTCAGCCAGATCCTCTCGGCCTCGGCGCCCTGATTTACAAACATGTCAACGCCGCCTATTATTACCTTAACTCCCGCCTTCTTCGCCTCTTTCATGAGCCGTGTCTCCAGGGGGGTGTACACGATATCCATGAGGCAGATATCGGCTGGGATGTCTTCTGCCCTGAGAAGGGTGTCATTCACCTTTGGGGCCATGCCCACAGGGGTGCAGTGGATAAGGATATCGATTTTTTCAAGCTCCCTTTGTTTGCTTTCGTCGGTAAAGATGCCCCAGCTAACCTCGGCACCCGTACATTTTCCAACATCCGAGGCAAGCTTCTGCAACTCCTCACGATCAATGCCTACAAGCCTCAAAGTATTCACCCCACCCTTTAAAGCGAGGGTGACGGCTATTGCCCTGGCAGCGCCTCCGGAGCCAAGAATAAGCACGTCCCGTCCCTCGGGATCGGCTCCCCGGCTTATGAGGGCCTGCAGTGCTCCGTCGCCGTCTGTGTTATATCCGACGAGGCGTTCTCCCATCTTTATAGTATTAACAGCCCCAATTATCTTCGCCTCCTCTGAAAGCTCGTCGAGATACTGCATAACTGCGACTTTATGGGGTATGGTCACGTTCACGCCTCCGATACCCAAGGCTCTGAAACCCTCCACGGCCTCTTTGAGGGATTCTCTGGAGACGTTGAATGCCGTATACACACAGTTGAGATTTAGCTCCTCAAAGGCGGCGTTATGCATGGCTGGTGACAGGGTGTGCTCTATAGGGTCACCTATCACGCAGAAAACCTTGGTTTTACCATCAATCTCCATTTTACACCCCCAGAATTTCTAGCACATGCTTCACTTCATCCACCGACAGCTGCCCAGGGGCTGTGGGCCGAGAAACGTATCCATAGACCAGGGATGACCCGAGTAACGGCGCGGCGACCCTGGAGAGCGTCCCGAGCTTTCCCATTGAGATGGTGCATATCCTCCATTTCTGCGAGGCAGAGAGGGTTACCTCCAAAAGCCTTAACACGTCTCTCATGTTGTTGGCCGTAACCGCGAGCTTGGCTATGTCAGCTCCTGCCTCATGCTCTCTTTTAAGTATTGCCATCATATCCTCCTCAGCCGGCGTACCCTGGAAGTTGTGGTGGGATACTATTATATCTGTCGAAGCATCTCTGGCTTTCTTCGCAGTGTCTACGAGGGAGGGCATTTCCAGCTCAAGGTCAACATAGCGGGCCTCCCCAAGGCATGCCTCGAGGAGGGATCTTCTGTCTTCCTCGGTTCCCTTGAAAGCGCCTCCTTCTCCTTTTGGTCTTACTGTGAGGATAACGTCCCTGCCCGTGGCTTTGTTAACTTTTCTCAGGAGTCTTCTAACCTTATTGGGGGCGGGGTCTTCCAGGGCATCAGCTCTCACCTCGATTATATCAGCGTTCTCCGCTCTCAGGGAGACTTCAACGAAGTCTCTGGGAGAGGGTTCCATGACTGAGGCGCATATGAGTGGTTGCTTCATCTCTCTATGACGCTCTCTTCCACTTCCATGCCGAAGTGTCTCCCTATGGCTTTCACATAGAGCAGAACCTCATCCCCAACCTTGAGATCGGACACAGAAATAGGGGAGCCGTCTTTCCCCACAAGATTAATAGTCTCGGCATTCTGCAGCAGGGTCTTGTAAACCCTGCCTTCATGCTCCGCCTCGACCAGAATAAGAGGGCGGCGTTCGATTTTAACTCTTCCCACGATGACACTTCTTGTTTTCCCTGAGCTGTCGACGGCGAGAACCTCGTCTCCGGCAGAAAGCTCGCTCAGGTATCTGGTCTTGCCATCTGGTGCCAGGATGTACGCATGCACTGCTCCGGCGTTTACCCTGAACGGCCTTGAGGCAACGTATTCGGACTCTAGGGTTTCTGAGTGGACTAGGAAGAGTCCTGACCCCTGGGAGCCGATGAGCATGCCCTCCCCCCTTTCCAGGAGAGATGCGGCGTCGACACAGACCCTGTCCCCCATACCCACCTGCTTGAGGGAGGTTATCTTGGCAGCGACCAATTCAAGCCTCTCCTCCCTGAGCTGCACGAGCTCTGCCACTTTCTTTATCTCAATAATGTCCTGAGTAGACAAGAGCACTCCGTCAACACCGACCTCGAGGGTTTCAAAGGCTAGCTTTGCCTCATCGGAGTCTCTTACACCGGCCATGACCTTCACATCCTTTTTCTGAAGCTCTGCGATGAGGTTCTCCAGAGGGATAACCTTCCAGTCTTTCCCCACGACTATGATGTAGTCAGCGTCTCCGGCTTCGAGGGCCGCCAGTCTCTCATACTTCTTCCCCGCTATTTCCACGTATCCTGCAACTTTTTTTCCCTCTTTCTTCAGCTTCCGTATCCTCTCGAGATCTTTTGATTCCTCCAGAGCCGCGGGAAGATCTTCTGTTCCGTCACCTTCTCCAGGGGAGCCGACTATGGCCACGTCGCCTTTCTCTCCAAATGTGGCCAGCAGTATATTGCCCAGTTTCTCGGCCTTGGTGAGGTCTTCTTCTTCAACAACAACACAAGCGGCCCCTGATTCCAGGGCTGCTGTTACGAGGGATTTTCTGTTTTCCCAGGTGGGGCCTCCGGTGGAGTCAACCCAGAAGAATTTCATTTACTCTAGCTCCTTCATGGCCTCGTCTACACTGGCGTCATCATGGACAATCCTGCTAAAGGCACGAACCATTTTAGTGGGGTCCTCAGCCTGGAAGACGTTTCTGCCTATAGAGGTCCCGGCGCCTCCGGCGTCGATAGAGTCTCTGACCATCTCCAACACATCTCTGGTGGTGCTCATCTTTGGCCCGCCAGCTATCACCACCGGAACTGGACAGCCCTTAATCACCTCTTTGAAAGAATCAGGATCGCCTGTGTAGTTGGTCTTAATTATATCAGCTCCAAGCTCCGCGCCTGCCCGCGCCGCGAGCTTAACTACTTCCACATCATGTTCCGAGCCTATTTTTTTCCCTCTCGGATACATCATAGCCAGCAGGGGCATCCCCCACTCCGCGCATTCACGGGCAACCCACCCCAGAAGCTCCAGCATATCCGCCTCGTTTTCAGCCCCAACATTGATGTGCACGCTCACCGCGTCGGCCCCCAGTTTTATGGCCTCCTCAACGGTTGTAACGAGGACTTTGTTGTTGGGATCTGGGCCCAGGGAAGTGCTGGCC
>JALUUU010000090.1 GCA_027021185.1 archaeon
AAATGCTTTCCTCAGGATGAGGGGAGTCCCTCTGATGAGAGAGGGTGAATTTGATGGCGCTATCCTAATAGTGGAGGACATTACAGAGCGAAGGAAGATAGAGGAAACCATGGAGAAAATTGCTCGGTGGGTATCGGCCACCACTGGGGAGGAATTCTTCAGGTCCCTGGTTAATCATCTAGCCACGGCCTTAGACGTTGATTACGCCTTCGTGGGGGAACTAACGGGTGAGAAGGGCGATATAGTCAAGACCATAGCCGTTAGTGATCACGGCGAGGTTGGGGACAATTTTATCTACAGTCTCAAAGGAACTCCCTGCTCAGAGGTTGTTGCGGGGAAGTTCTGTTATCATCCGAGCGATGTTCAGAGACGGTTCATAAAAGACTCGATGCTGGCAAAAATGGGGGTTGAGAGCTACATGGGAATGCCTCTTATCGACTCTGAGGGCAGGGCTCTGGGGTTGCTCGTTGCCATGGACAGTAAGGAGCTCAGAAATCCAAAATTGGCTAAGGCCATGTTCCAGATATTCGCAGTTCGAGCCGTGGCAGAGCTTGAGCGTAAACAGGCAGAAGAGAGGATTATCGAGCTCTCTCATTTCCCTGAGAAAAACCCGAATCCTGTGTTTAAGATAATGAAAGATGGCGAAATCGTGTACTGTAATCCCGCCGCGTTTAAAAATGTGGATGATCCGGAGAGAATTAGTGAACTCCTGCCGGAAAACTATGCGGAGTTAGTTGAAAGAGTGGTTACAACTAGAAAAGATGCCCGGATAGAACATAAAACAAAGGGGCGCATCATCGAATACATTATCTGGCCTGTTTCAGAGAAGGCTGTTCAAGTGTACGGTAGAGATGTCACCCAGAGGAAGCAGGCTGAGAAAAAGCTTCGAAGAGCTTATGAGGAGCTGAAAACGGTGGATGAGCTCAAAAGTAACATAGTGGCGAACGTTAGTCACGAGCTCCGAACACCGATAACTATCTCCCTCGGGGCTCTGGAACTCCTAAAGTATGAGGATGATAATGAGAAACGAAGGAAGCTAATCGCCATGGCCGAGGAAGCCCTAGTGAGGCAGAATATGATAGTGGGGGATTTGATCGATGCCGCCATGATGGAGAAGCAGGAGTTCAAGCTTAAACTGGAAACTATTAACGTGGACCATGTTATTTCCCTCGTAATGAGTGATTTTAGGGCGGTGGCTCAGCAGAAGAGAATTGCCTTGACATCGACGATAGATGATGACCTCCCTTTGGTGTTGGCTGATTTTAGAAAGATATGGCACGCCCTACATAATATTCTTAATAATGCCATGAAATTTACCGAGTCCCATGGAAGTGTGAGGGTCACCGCTAAAAAGAAGGACGATTTCGTGGAGATTTGTGTCGTAGATACGGGCATTGGCATTCCCGAGGATATCCAGAACAAGGTATTTGAGCGTTTTTACCAACTAGACAGTAGCGGAACAAGGCGGTTCGGTGGAACCGGGCTGGGTTTGGCAATAGTAAAGGAAATAATCGAGGCCCATGGGGGAGAGGTGGATGTCGAGAGCACCATGGGGAAAGGTAGCAAGTTCTGCTTCACAATTCCCGCGGCGTAAAGAATTATCCTAATACTTTTTAGTCGCACCTGTGATGATGTTCACAGTCATTTGTTGTCCGCCGTAGCCGTGGACAGAGTCATGGGCCTCTACTATAACATCCTCCACATCTTCGGTTATCTCGACACCTTTCAGGCTCCTGCTGAATGGCTGCTCCTCTACGTGGGGATGCAGCAATACGCGTCTCGCAATCTCAGTTCCATCGAGGGTCTTTATCCTCTATCAGTCAACATAATGGTTCCATCCAGGGTCGTTATGACGGATAGTCACCAAGAAGGTGTATCCAGCTGTGTCTTTGTCCATTTACATCGATTACATTGGCCTCGTCGGGAACTAGGGAGTCCTCCGGCGTCGGGGGCTGGTTGGATACACTTCCCTCTATAATCAGCGATAAAGCAAGAAGATAAGCCCACATTTCTACCAAAGTGTTTTGTTAATATGTTACTTCAGCTTGCCGTAATATTTATCTTGATATTCAGTGCTTGTTGTGAAAGGAAAATGAGGCTAATTTAGTTTTCTTTTCTTTAAATGGATAAAAATATTCTCAAAAACCATAAATTTACCAAAATTAATATAGTAATGGGGAGCACCGAGGGATGAGTGTCTATAGACATAGCCTCCTAAGGGAGGATACTTTAAAGAAGGTCTTTTACCTTGTAGTAGCCGCTTTTTTGATCCTCGTATCCTCAGCAGTCCTAACCCAAGAGGCAGCATACTATGAATCTCCAGACGACATAGCCATAGCAGATTTCCGCCATGGCCTGAAACAAAATCCATCTGACTGGGGGGCTGATACAGTAACAGTGAAAGTCATGGTGATAGCTGATTCAGATTACAGAGAAAAGCACAGACAATGGAGGCGAGATACTCTATTAGCTATTGAGAGGGCCGATGACGCTTTTTACAGGGTTTTCGGCATAAATCTTGTAGTTGCAGAGTTCGGTGAATGGAGGTGGCCGGTGGATGTTGACGATCCCGGAGGTTTGATAAGAGAGGTGGAGAGACAGGTAGGGTGGGACAGAAGGAAAGGCGAGCTTGATATTTTGGTCGCCTTTACTGGCCGTCGGGACATATGGGGCTACGCAGCCATTGCCGAGCAGTACACTGGCAGTCCTGAAGCCGATACCGTCGTCATAATCCCACAGTT
>JALUUU010000091.1 GCA_027021185.1 archaeon
GTGAAGCTCCGGGCTATGGTGAGGCTCCTGGCTACGGCGGCGAAACCGAGCTAGGCTACCTCTAGTCCCCTTATCTTTCAGGGGGGCTAGAGCCCCTACACCTCCCCCACTTTATATATTCTGACCATAGTCCTGTAGATATAGGGCCTTTTGCTTTTTTTGTTAAACTCCATGTACAGCCTGTAGTCCTTGCTCTCCAGTTCTTTTTTGAGTGAGCTTGGCAGGGCACCAGGGTCCTGGGATATCACGACTATAACAGGGTTTAGCTGCGCTATGAACGGGTCATATGCGTAGTAATCAGGTACATCGTACTCCCAGGTGAACCTCAGGGGAGAACGCGTGATCTCGGGGGGATGGGATATGTCCTCATATACGTAGGCGATTTTTTTAGCAGTGAAAAGATCGAAGAGGGGAACGGCAACCGCAGGATTGTATCTGTTCCCCTTAGGTGGGGTTGTATATATCACCACGTACTCCCCATCTAAAGCGTCTACGGTTTTTCCAGCCTCCAGCAGGTTGGAGGCGCTGAGACCCTGCAAAAAAGGGAGGTAAGCAAGGGCTGAAACCGAGATAGAGAACGCCACTGCGCTGTAAACCATAAATCCCCTTAGGCGGGGATATTTAATCCTCTGCATACCGTAGGAGGCCATCAAGGCGAGCATGGGGAAAACAGGGATTAAGTAGCGGATCCTCTGCACATTGAGGAAGATCACCAGAAGAGGCAGCCAGGCAACCACCACATATCGCAAGTCTCTCCTTTTATGAGACAGATATATGGAGTAAATCGCGGCAAATGTAATGAGGGGATGAATCTGGAAAAGAAAAGTTGATATGTGGCTCTCACCCCAGACCTGGAGCATCGGCCGCTGATAAACGCGTAACAGCTCCAGTTGCTCCAGAATAGCGCCGGCCTTAAAATACAATGTTGCGGTTAACAGAGCCGAAGAAGAAAGGGCCAAGATCCCGGCAATTCTCTTCCATCCGGGACTTCTCCTTATGATCAGTATAACGGGCACGACAGACAGCATGGCCCAGGTGGAAAACTTGGAGAAGAAGCTCAAGAATACCCCGAGGGAGGCTAGTAATGCGTACGATACGCTCTTTCGTTCAACCGCCTCTAGGGTTGCATATGCCGCAAAAACAAGGAAGAACATGGTGGATATATCCACTAGGAAGAGGGGGACCTGGGTGAGAAGGTATGGCATGGCCAGTAAAAAGAGGCCAGCATTGAATCCAACACCTCTGCTCCAGAGGCGTTCCCCCATGGAGTAGGATAAGACAACAGTGGCCGAGAAAAAAAGGGTGTTGATGAGCTGAGGAAAGAACCTACCTTCCCCCAGAACTTTAAACAACACCCCATAGATGAAGGGCATGGCGGGCAGGTCAGTCCATGGGTTTATCTCGTTTCCCCATTCCCTTAAGAAATAAGTCACCCCATACTCTGCTGTTTCCTTGGCGTAGGTGAAGTATCGGGAAGCGTCAACTATAGCCTCAGGAGAGCGCCAGAAATAGGCTCCAACCAGGAATGAAAATGTAAACAGCACGGTTTTGGGATGTTTTTCATGAAGCCCAAGGCCGGATAGGAAATATGCCGCGAAGACCCCTAATACGCCCGCTCCAGCCACAAGTCTGGCGTCCACTCCTTCGGATTGGAAGACCCAGTACCACGAAGTCAGGGTGTTGTCGTCTAGATAGCGGAAAGCATAAAGCAGGATAAAAGCCACTAATGTGGCTGTTCCGACGAGGAGGTAGTCTATCTTCTCTTCCCTCAAAGGTCGACCCCCTTTTTAATTAACGAATTAAATTATAATAGTTATCCCTATGCATTATTGACATGAGGGAGCGCTTCATATCGGTGGTTATTCCCTGCCATAACTCAGAGACCACGTTAGATGAGTGTCTTAAGGCGGCTTTTGCCTCCGAATACCGTAACTACGAGGTGGTTGTTGTAGACGACGCCTCGTCAGACCGTTCCCTAGAGATAATGAAACGCTATCCATGCAGGGTTATAGGGCTTGATGAGCAAGTAGGGGTCTCCAGGGCCAGAAACCTGGGCGTCGACAACAGCAGGGGAGAGGTTATCCTTTTCATCGACTCAGACTGTCTCCTCCAGAGGAACTCTCTGGCCATGGTAAATGAGTCCTTCGAGGATGGATCAGAGGTGCTTGGGGGTTCATACACTCCCATACCCCGGGACAGTGAAAACTTCTTCAGCATCTTTCAGTCCGTGTTCGTCAATTACCATGAAACGCAGGGAGACCCTGATTACATCGCCGCCCACTGCTTAGCCCTGGAGAAGAAAGCTTTCCAGGAAATTGGGGGCTTCATTGAGGACTCCTACATAGGATTTGAGGCAGGAGTAGAGGATGTTGAGCTGTCTCACCGCCTCCGCAAAAAAGGCTACCGATTAAGAATGCACCCAGAGCTCCTTGTAAAGCACATATTCAATTTCACTCTATGGGGATCGCTGAGGAACGCCTACAAAAAAAGCAGGCTGTGGACCATGTATTCCTTGAGAAATAAAGATCTACTGAGGAGCTCCGGAACAGCCTCTAGGGGTCTTAAGCTCAATGTGGCTGTTTACTTCGCGGCAGTTGTTCTTGTCCTCGCCTCCCTGTTAGCCGGGCAGGCCTTACTGATAATTCTACCTGGTCTG
>JALUUU010000092.1 GCA_027021185.1 archaeon
GTTCAGGAATACATGAGGCTGTTCAAGGTGAGGGAGGAGGACCTGCTGGCTGAATCATACAGCGACATGCTCCTCGCTGGGAAGGCCGAGAAATAAAATTTAAAAAAAATAAAAGGGAACCCTGGTCCACTGGTCGCCTATGCGGCTGCGGGTTTCTTCTTACGGCCGCGATAGAAGAAATAGCCGCCAACTAGCACTACCAATATCAAAAACAAAATAGCTATAATCTGGTAGGTCTCCACCCTTGTCACCTCCCCTATTTTTTTAGCCTGACGGCTCCATAAATACCGGGAAAATTCACGTCTCTAAATAAAAATAAGCGTATTCATTGGTTTTCATATCCTAAGTGTTAGCGTTGTCTGGCGGAGTGCGACTGTCAGTTGCTCACCAGTAATTCTTTGCCCGCTGTCAGGTTTACGCTCTTTTACTTAAGAAACTAATTCTGTAAGTAGTGATTCGGTAACGAAAATCTCCATGTAAAGGTGATTATGATGGGGCTGCAATATCACATCACGAACAGGACTATTAGCAATATCGTGGAGTTGAGCGCCGCCGGGCAGACTCGAACTGCCGACCACCTGGTTAACAGCCAGGTGCTCTACCTACTGAGCTACGGCGGCTTCTACAGGACGGCTCAAAAAATCAGGCCTTCTTCTTTAGGTAGTAATATACCGTCGTGAGGGGAATTTTGAGCTCGTCCGATATCTCTTTAGCGGAGTAGCCCTTCTCCTCCAGGTCATAGACCTTGCTTATCTTCCAGTTAGGATGAGACCTGGGCCTGCCTGGTGTCAAGAGGAGGGCCTCGAAGGATATCCCTATCTTCTTGAGGGCAGTCCTTATCTTCTTGGGGGTGCGCTCGTAGAGACTGGGGGGGCAGGTTATCTTCTCGACGTTGGGTGCTGCTGTCAGGATAGAGGCCAGGATGTTGATGGTAGGCCGAATGCTGAAGTGCACCTTCTTGGTGTTCTCGTCGAGTTTCTGGTTTATCTCCTCTATGAGGACGTCCTTCTGGCTGGAGCGCAATACCACGACATCCTTCATTGAACCCATGATTTCACTACCCCTCGTTAAAAGCTTTTCCCTACCTCACGAGCTCAAGGAACTGCCTGGCTTTCTCGGAGATCTTGATCTTCTTGATCTCATCCAGGCCCTCCAGTTTCTCTGGAGGAATGACGTCCCGCCTCCCCAGGCGAATGATAACCTTGAGAACCTCCTTAAGCTCCTCCACGTCGGCCGTGACGACCTCCGCCGCCTGCTCCAGGCTCAGGGAGGAGTTCAGGTAGAGAGAAATGCCCCCTACGGCCCTGCTGGAGGTGACCTTGAGGTAGTCCTGGAGGATCTCCTCTATCTCGAACTTCTTGTAGATGATGTCCTCGGCGCCGTGGATGCTTATGACGTCGCCGTCGATGAACATCCTAATGGCAGAGATGAGGTCGGCATCCCCCAGGATGCGGAGCACACCGGTGAGCTGATCCCTCTCGGGGACGGGCTGCAGACCCGGGAATATGCTGGCGTAGCGCCGCTCCCTGTAGGGCTTTATGAGGAGGAATTTGAATATGTCCCAGGCAAACACGGCCTTGGGGATCTTAATCAGCGTCCCCTTCCTGATCTCGTGCCGCAGCTTTATGGCCTCGTCCAGCTCGGGGATGAGGTTGCCCTGCTCATCCATCAGACCGAGCTCCATGAGCTTCTGGTCGAGCTCGTCCATCATCTCCCTCCGCTCCTCGGCCACCCGCATGTCCATGGCGAAGGCCATAGCAGAGGTCCTGTATATCCTGGACTCCACTTTCTTCCTCACGTCCTCGTATTCCCTGAGCTTGTCTATGTTCACCCTCTTCCTGAGGAGGTAGTCCAGGATGCTCTCCTTGTGCTCCTTCAGTATCTTGGTGTAGGCTATGGCCAGGGCCTGGCGGTTGTAGCGCCCGCTGACCAGGATGCTTCTCTCATGGTGGTATCTTATGTTCTCGATAACTATGCGGCCGTACTTCTTCCTGAGGATGCCCTCATAGTCCAGCTTGGAGCCTTCCTCCACCTTGACCTGCTTCTTTTTCCTCACCCATTTCCCGTTCTGCATGGCCTTGAAGGTGACGGTAGCAGACTTTATCCTGCCCCTCTTTTTCTCCCGCAGGATCTCTATGAGCTCTCTGTAGGCCATGCGCTCCGTGGGCTGGAACTTAGATATCTCATGGGTGAACTCCCCGCCGTAGGGGAGGTGAGGGAGGAGCTCAAGACGATACACGCCGTCCTCGTTCTCCATGAGCTCTCCATTGGTGGCCCCGCACTTGGGGCACTGAAAACCCGTGTCGTCTTCCAGGGCCTTGGCGGCCTCCTTGCCCCTGGTCACCCTGCCGCACCTACACACGAAGGCCGCGAACTCCTCCAGGTGGCCGATGGCTATGTTGTGGGAAGCAATGGCCGACTTGGTGCGCTCGAAGGTGCCCTTCTTGAATGAGGCATCCGTGCGGAAGAACATCTTGTGCCTCGCCACATCCCGCTGATCCTCAACGTCCTCCCGCTTATAGGTGTGCTTTCCCAGCGGAGAGCCGAAGCGGCTCATGCCCAGGGCGAAATAGGGGGAGTCGAAGCCGCTCTGCTCCATCTCGTCTTTGAGCTTCTTAAGCTCGGCGAGGTTTGCCTTAAGCTGGCTATA
>JALUUU010000093.1 GCA_027021185.1 archaeon
CATAGACCGGTGATAGTCCGGAGAGGATGGAGACCCCGGTGGGGGTGGCCAGCTCCCTCTTAGCCCGGGAAAACTTAAAGGGCATTCTCGTTTTTCTGAGAATCTCCGCAGTCACAGGGGGAGGGATGGGTAAGGAACCGTGGGAGGTCTTAACTTCCCCCGAACCGATGGCTACGGGGGAGGCGTATACCTCGTCCCTGCCCGTGAAGAAACCCAGGTCTTCCAGGAGCTTCGCCGTTCCGAGGATGTCAACCAGGGTGTCCGCGGAGCCCACCTCGTGGAGATGGGCTTTTTTGGCGGCATGCACCTCTTTTTCGGCCTCTAGGAGGGTCTCAAGGGCTCTCTCGGCGAACCCTCCAGCGCCCCGGGAAAGATTTAAGTCTATAATCAATGACTCCAGGGCTCCGCGAAGGCCGTCTTCATCCATCCCTCCCTCGGCTTCCACGGCAACCCTCTTGGCCCGGATGTCTTTTTTCCTGACATCTGTTACATTTATCCTCACCATGCACCCTGTTTCTTCAGCGATTTTCTCACCGACCTCTTCGAGGATGCTCTGATGTCCTCCAAGATCAAGGAGGGCGGCCAGGACCATGTCCCCGCTTATCCCTGCGATGGATGCGTCGATATAGAGGATCATTTTAACTCTGGCCTCTGCTCAGCAGGACCGGTCTCTTTTTTACCAGGACCAGGTCCTCTATTCTTATGCCGTATTCCCCGTAGATCCCTGGCTCCACGGTGACCACCATTCCCTCCTCGAATTCTCCCTCAGAGTCTTTGGTTAGCCTTGGATACTCGTGAACCTCCAATCCGACGCCGTGGCCCGTGGAATGGATGAACAGGTCTTCGTATCCGTATTCCATTAAGACGTTCCTGGCGGCTTGGTCGGCGTTTCTTATCTTGTTACCGGCGAAGCATTCCTTTATGGCTGCCCTCTGGGCTTCCCTGGTGGCCTCGTACAGCTCGTCCCCGTCGCCGGATACATGTGTCCTTGTGAGATCCGCGTTGTAGTGCTCGACCCGGGCCCCCAGGTCAATGATGACAGGGTCTTCCTTCTTTATCCTTCTGTTGCCGGGGGTGTGATGGGGGACTGCGGAGTTCTCGCCGGCCGCCACGATGGCGTTGAAGGCCAGCTCCGCCCGTTTCCTGATCATGTACTCGGCCTCGGCCGCGACTTCTCTCTCTTTTTTCCCGGCCATGTCCCCGGGCACTTCTCTGAGCACGTCCTCGGTGATCTCTGCTGCTTTTCTTATCAGCCTGATCTCCTCCCGGTCTTTATTCCTCCTCATCTCCTCTATGAACCTGAGGTCCTGAACTTTTTTTCCCTTTAAATATTTCTCGTAGAACTCTAGGGAGACGTACTTCTTCTCCACGCCGATTATCTTGCTATCGAGGGGCAGTTCTTCGTATACCTTATCCACGGCCCTATACTCCATCCCTGTTTTTTCTGCGAGGCGGGCATCCATTTTGCTCACCAATAGATGGGGGCGTTCGTTGAGGACCAGGGCCGCCCTGGTGGTGGGGTAGTAGCCCGTGAGGTAGTATATGTGCTCCGGTTTAAAAACGATGCCGCATTCAAGGTCGAGGCTGTCCAGGACTTCGACAGCCCTTTCAAGTCTCCTCATGGGAAATTATTATTTATCCAGGGAGATAAATCCTTTTGGATATGAGATTCAGGAAGGTCGCCGTGGGGGGCACCTTCGATGGGCTTCACCGGGGACACAGGGCTCTTCTTGAAAAAGCCTTTGAAATAGGGGACTGGGTTCTTATCGGCCTGACAAAGGATTCCTTTTCCGGGAAGAAAACAAGGAGCTTCGATGAGAGGAAAAAAGCCCTTGAGACATATCTCGGGGGGCGGCGATACGAGGTTGTGGAGCTCAGGGATCCGTATGGTCCGGCGGTTTCAGACCCATCCCTTGAGGCCATTGTCGTTTCGGAGGAAACAGAGCCCAGGGCAAGGGAGATCAACGAGATACGGGCTGAGAGGGGTCTTGAGGCCTTGGAGATCGTGGTTGTCCCATTGGTCCTGGCGGAAAACGGCAGGCCCATATCCTCCACCAGGATAAGGAGGGGTGAGATAGATGAGGAGGGCAGGCTGCTGTGAATAGAAAAGCACAGCTTTTAACCCTGGATCTTCTCCTGGCCCTCGTGCCCCTGACTATTGTTCTGGGGATGAGCGCCTCCGCCCTGGGTGGGGTGATCAATCAGGTCCAGGAGTTCACCCTTTTCTATTCCCTGCAGCGCCAGACCAACGACGCCATAGACGTCCTTGTTAAGACCCCGGGGATCCCCGTCACATGGAACTCCAGCAACCCCTCCACAACCCCTGGCCTGGCGGTTTATATCTGTGGAGAGGCGAAGCCCAATTTTCTGGACAGGGAGAAAATAGCCGCGGTAGATGAGAGCTCCTTGGCGTTGTTGTTCGATGATTCAACTAACTTCTTCCTGGAGGTCCTGGACCTGTCTTCCAATACGACCATCAAGACCCTCACCTATAATGTTACGGGCATCCCCATGGAGAGCGCGTCCCACATATTCGTCGCTAAGAGGGTTGTGGGCATAGACGAGAACAGGTCCTTCTCTGTTGTGAGGGAGTACTCGGCCACCAACATCAGGAGCGGCACCATCAGGTGGTCCTTTGAG
>JALUUU010000094.1 GCA_027021185.1 archaeon
AGTTTTGACTCCCTCTCCAAGACCTATAACATGACGGGGTGGAGGATCGCCTATGCCCTGGGAAACGAGGATGTTATCCAGGCGCTGAAAAAAGTCAAGACAAATGTTGACTCAGGGGTCTCCCAGATAATACAGCAGGCAGGAATAACCGCCCTGACATCCTCCCAGGAGTGTGTGGAGGAGAACCTGCAGGTATACAGGGAACGCCGGGATGTCATGGTGGAAGGTCTGAATGACATCGGTCTGGAGTGCCCCAAGCCCAAGGCAACCTTCTATCTGTGGCTCAGAGCTCCAGGAGGGGACTCCATGAAATTCGCGGATATGCTTCTGGAGAAGGCTGCGGTGGTGTGCACCCCCGGGGTCGGCTTCGGGGAGTACGGCGAGGGCTATGTCAGATTTGCCCTCACCCAGCCAGTTGACAGGATAAAAGAAGCCCTCCAGAGGATGGAGAAGGTTCTGTGAGGTTCTGAGATAAGATGAGACCGCATTTAGGTGTGAAAGAAGACGGGCATCTCACCATAGGAGGGGTGGATACTGTTGAGCTTGCGGAAGAGTTCGGCACCCCCCTCTATGTCGTGGACGAGGACCGGATAAGAGAGCGCTACAGGGAGTTTTACCGGGCCTTCGCCGACCTGTACCCGGAGGTTGAGATAAGATACGCCTATAAGGCCAACTCCACCCTGGCCGTCCTCCACATCCTCCGTCAGGAGGGCGCCGGAGCAGACGTGCTGTCCGCAGGGGAGATATTCCTCGCCTCCAAGGTAGGCCTAAGCCCGGACAAGATAATATTCACAGGGAACAACAAGACCAACGAGGAGCTGGAGCTGGCTCTGGAGAAGGGGGTGACGATAAACTTCGACTCTCTTCACGAGATGGAGCGTCTCCAAAGGATATGTTCAGCCAAAAAAAAGAAGGCCAAAGTATCCTTCAGAGTAAACCCTGCCGTGTCCCCTGAGACCCATCCCCATCTAGCCACCGGGCTGAGAGAAAGCAAATTCGGGATCCCTGCTGAGCAGGCCATGACCGCATACACCAGAGCCAAGGAAGTCGAGTTCTTCGATGTGGCAGGTATCCACATGCACATCGGCTCCCAGATCACAAGTGTCGATCCCTTCGTGGAAGCCGCCACCAAGCTCATGGACATCGCCGGCGAGCTCATGGATAAGGGCGTGGAGCTGGAATTCATAGATTTTGGGGGAGGCGTTGGGATTCGCTATGAAAGAGATAAGCCGTACATCACCCCCAAGGATCTGGCAGAGGCATTGGTGCCCCTTGTGGAGTCCAAGATAGATGAGCACGGGCTTAAGAAGCCCATCCTCTACTTCGAACCTGGAAGATACATAGTCGGGGACGCCGCCATCCTCCTTGCCAGGGTGAGTACCATCAAAGAAACCCCCTTCAAAAAGTTCATAGGGGTGGATGCAGGCTTTCACGTGCTGCTGCGGCCGAGCTTCTACGGCGCCTACCACGAGACCGTGGTGGCTAACAAGGCAGGGGCGCCGTGGGAGGAAAAAGTCGACATAGCTGGCAACGTCTGCGAGAGCGGGGACATCCTCGCCAGGGACAGAGTGCTGCCGCGGATAGATGAAGGAGACCTCATAGCCTTCCTCGACACCGGAGCCTATGGCATAATTATGGCGTCCAGATACAACTCCCGCCCCCTACCGGCTGAGGTCCTGGTGAACCGCGGGGAATACGATCTTATCAGGGAGCGCGAAACCTTTGAGGACCTTATACGGGGGCAAAGAGTGCCCGGGAGGCTGAGATGAAATCGAGAATACCTGGTTTTTACAAGCTGAGCCCTGAGGAGAGGCTCAAGGTGGTGAAAGAGTTTGCGGAGCTCAGCGAGGAGGAAGCCGCTGTTCTGGGAAACACTGGATCCCTGGGCACAGACCTCGCGGACAGGATGATAGAAAACGTGATAGGGGGATTCACCCTACCCCTGGGCATAGCGACCAACTTCAAGATCAACGGCAGGGACTACCTGATCCCAATGGCTCTGGAGGAGCCAAGCGTTGTGGCAGCGGCCAGCAACGCGGCAAAGATGGCAAGGGCTAGGGGGGGCTTTTCAGCCTCTGCAACCGAGCCCAGGATGATAGGCCAGATTCAGCTGGTGGACGTGCCTGATCCCGAGGCGGCGAAGAGAGAGATAATCGATGGGAAAGAAGAGATCTTAGGGCTTGCAAACCAGCAGGACCCCGTGCTGGTGAAACTGGGAGGCGGCGCCAAAGACCTTGAGGCCAGGATAGTTGAAACCCGCATAGGTAAAATGGTTGTTGTGCACCTAGTGGTGGACTGCCGAGACGCCATGGGAGCCAACGCCGTTAACACAATGGCAGAGGCGGTGGCTCCTCTCCTGGAGAGCATGAGCAGAGGAAGGGCCGTCCTCCGCATAATATCTAATCTGGCGGTTCATCGACTGGCAAGGGCAAAGGCGGTCTTTGCCAGGGAAGCCCTTGGAGGGGAAGAGGCTGTGGACGCCATCCTCGAGGCATTCGCTTTAGCTGAGGCTGATAGGTATCGATGCTCCACGCATAACAAGGGCATTATGAACGGTGTAGTGGCCGTGGCCATTGCAACGGGCAACGATACCCGCGCCCTTGAAGCCGGGGCACATTCTTATGCC
>JALUUU010000095.1 GCA_027021185.1 archaeon
AAGCTCGTAACGGCTCTCTACGAGGAGGGCTTTGACTCTGAGAGGTTTGATCGGGTGGAGCGCTTTGAGAAGCAGGTGAGCATCGTTCCCGTGAGCGCCAAGACGGGGGAAGGGCTGCCCGAGCTCCTGATGCTCCTCATAGGCCTGGCCCAGCGGTTCATGGCCAAAAGGCTTGAGATCCAGGAGGAGGGCCCAGGGAAGGGCACCATTCTGGAAGTGAAGGAGGAGATAGGCCTTGGCACAACGATAGACGTTATTGTATACGACGGCAAGATCAGGAGGGGGGACGACCTCGTGGTAGGGGCGAAGGGAGAGCCCATTGTGACCAGGGTTCGGTCCCTGCTGAAGCCCCGGCCCCTGGACGAGATCCGGGACCCCAGGTTCAGATTCGCCCCCGTAAAAGAGGTCCACGCCTCCTGCGGTGTTAAGATAGCCGCCCCAGGGCTGGCCGGGGCCATCGCCGGCGCCCCGGTTGTTGTGCCCCCCAGGGGTGAGAAGGAGAAGGCCGTGGAGGCGGTGAAGGCGGAGATGCAGGAGATAAAGGTGGAGACCGACACCGCTGGCGTTGTTGTTAAGGCCGACACACTGGGGTCCCTCGAGGCCATGGTGAAGATGCTCGGCGACAACGGCATACCCATTAGGATGGCCGACGTGGGTGATATATCCCGTAGGGACGTGGTGGAGGCTGAGATGGTGAGGGAGGTGGCCGAGGAGAGGGCGGTAGTCCTGGGATTTAACGTCAAGATTCTTAAAGACGCCGAGGAGAGGAGCCTGGCCACGGACATCCCTATATTCCAGGGGAGCATCATATACAAGCTCATCGAGGACTACGAGGACTGGGTTAAGAGGAAGAAGGAGAGAGAGATCAAGGAGGAGTTCGAGAAGCTCACGCGGCCGGGGAAGCTCAAGCTTCTCCCTGGATACGTGTTCCGGACCAGCAAGCCAGCCATCGTCGGGATAGAGGTGCTGGCTGGCAGGGTGAAGGGGAATGTGTGGCTCATCAACGAGGAGGGTAGAAGGGTGGGCGTCGTTAAGGGGCTGCAGGAGCAGAATGAGAGCCTCACCGAGGCCGCCAAGGGGAAGCAGGTGGCCATGGCCCTGGCAGGGGGGGTGGTGGGCAAGAATATAAAAGAGGGGGACGTATTATACACCGATATCTCCCAGGACGAGGCCGTTCTTTTGGCGGAGAAGTACCTCGATGTTCTCACCCCCGACGAGAGGGAGGCCTTTGAGGAGATTATAAATATAAAAAGAAAGACTAATCCAACCTTTGGAAGGAGGTAGTTCCTTGCAGAAAATGGTAATATCGGATCCAGAGACAGGAAAGGCCTATAATCTGGAGCTTGACGAGGCCAAGGCAAAGGTTCTCCTGGGTCTTGAGATAGGGAGCGTGCTGGACGCCTCCCCCCTGGGACTCACCGGCTACAAGCTTGAGATAACCGGGGGAAGCGACAAGGACGGCTTTCCCATGAGGAGGGACCTCAAGGGGGCGGTGCGGAGGAGGCTTCTTCTATCCGCCGGGCCCGGCTACAGACCCAGGGAGAAAGGCCTCAGAAGGCGAAAGAGAGTTAGAGGCAGGGCGATAACCCCTGACATCGTTCAGGTCAACGTCAAAGTAGTTAAGAGAGGGAAGAAGAGCCTAGAGGAGTTGCTCGGGAAAGGAGCTGATTAATTGCAGTCCGAGGTAAACATAGGCATGGTGGGTCATGTTGACCACGGAAAAACAACGTTAACCCAGGCTCTGTCGGGGGAGTGGACTGACCGCCACAGCGAGGAGATAAAGAGAGGCATAAGCATAAGGCTGGGATACGCCAGCTGCGTCTTCAGGAAGTGCCCCAAATGCGAGGGCACCAAAGCATACACCACCCTGAAGAAATGCCCCCACTGCGGCTCCAAGACAGAGGTCCTCAGGATGGTTTCCTTCGTAGACTCTCCCGGCCACGAGACCCTTATGGCCACCATGCTCTCGGGGGCAGCCCTCATGGACGGAGCTGTCCTGGTCATAGCGGCCAACGAGCCGTGTCCGCAGCCCCAGACAAAGGAGCATCTCATGGCCCTTGATATCATCGGGGTGAAGCACATCGTTATAGCTCAGAACAAGATAGACCTCGTCCCTAAAGAGCAGGCCCTTGAGCACTACAAGCAGATAAAGAAGTTCGTTAAGGGCACCGTGGCGGAGGACGCGCCCATCGTGCCGATAGCGGCGCAGCACGGGGCCAACGTCGACATCCTCATCCATGAGATAGAGAAGGTTATTCCCTCGGTGAAGAGAGACCCCTCTAAGCCTGCGCGGATGTATATCGCCCGTTCCTTCGACGTGAACAAGCCCGGCTATAAGCCCGAGGAGCTTAGGGGCGGCGTCGTAGGGGGCTCCCTCATACAGGGCTCTCTGAAGGAGGGTCAGGAGATAAACATCGCCCCCGGCGTCAAGGTGGAGGAGGAGAACAGGACCTACTGGAAGCCCCTCACCACCGAGATAACCTCCATAATGGCGGGGAAAGTCCGGGTTAAAGAGGTCTTTCCAGGGGGATTGGTGGGGATCGGCACCAAGCTCGACCCCAGCATAACCAAGTCAGACGGCCTCTCAGGAATGGTCCTCGGCCTC
>JALUUU010000096.1 GCA_027021185.1 archaeon
GGGCACGCTCAGCATCTCAAGGATGTCCACCAGAAGGAGATTGTCTATGTCATCTCTCCCCAGTACCCTCCCCTTCAGCATTAACTTGTTTACAGGTGTTGGGCCTATCACCACAACGTCGTTAACATCAATCTGCCGCATTTTGCCCAGAACGTGGACCCTGGCCCTGCAGGTATTCGGGTCGGGGATGTCTATCAGGTCTATTCGAGTGACGGTTATTCCCTCAAGCACCTTACCATTGAGAGCTATAGGCGTTTCAACTTCCTTTTCGAGTTTTACAAAGTTTAATATCTCATAGCCCTCCATTGTGGGGCGGTAGCCGCCTTTCGGACCAGGGACCCCCTCCACCAACCCCAGAGAGCGAAGGGACTGCATCTGATTCCGGATAGTGCCAGGGTTTTTGTTGATCATTCCGGCTATGTCCTCCCCCTTTATCGCCTCTCCCTTAGATGAATGATAAAGCTCTATGAGGGCCAGAAGGACCTCACGCTGCACTGCGGTAAGTTTCATGATTTATACTTATATAAATCCAGATATATAAAATGATTTTTAGTGAAGGATTTTGGGAATAATTATTTTTAATATGAGGTAAAGGTAGTTAAGAGTGGAGCTAAGGCAGAGATTCGTTCTGGACACAACGGCCTTCACTGCCTCCCAAAGCAAAGAAGAGTTTTGCCCGGGAGTGGCCGAGATATTGGACCTAATAGCAACGGCAAGGATAAAGCTCAATATAAGCTGCCATATCCCTTTTCCAACTGTCTACGATGAGCTAAAGCAGCGCCTCGGGGACTATGGATGCGGCGATGAGCTTCTTGTTAAGGCCGATACATGGCTCGTTAAGAAAACCCCTAACCGAATAGACGTGAAGATTGCGGCAGAGATTTTCTACGAGTACATAAGAGACATGCGAAAGCGCATGAACCGGGCTATGAAGGTGGCTGAGGGCAGCATTTGGCTCGCAGCTGAGGAGGCTAGAAGGCTCACTTTAAAGAAAAAGAACAAGGAGGAGATAGAGAGAGAATCCACGGGTTTCATAATCAGCAATTTCAGGGACAAGTACCGAAATGCCCTTCGCTACGGCACCCTGGACAGCGCCCCCGACCTGGATGTCCTCCTTCTTGCCAAAGAAATGAATGCAGGGGTCGTGGCGAGGGATGAGGGAATAAAGAAATGGGCTGAGAGGCTGGGTCTGCGATATGTCGACGGCTTGGCTTTTCCCGAGATGCTTCGGGAGTACCTGAGGCACGTGAAATGACCGCAAATTATATATCTAAGGAATGCCCAATTAAGTTACTAGGGGAATCTGGGGTAAGGGATAAATGGATCGTCAATGCTCCGTCCGGCTTGTGTAAAAGCAAGCCGAACTCGTGCAGAGGCGAAACATTTGTCCTTTCCTCAGACCCAAATCCTTGTTCTCATGAACTTTAAATCCATTCCTTACATTCAGCGCTGTCAGGAACTCCTCGACAATGCCTTCGCCAGGGCCTCAAAGGAGTCCCCTCAGAAGAAGGTCAAGACTTTCTCTCAGATCCTCAGAAAACATCTCAGAAAAGTCTCCAAGGGCTGGCCCAGCCTTGATAATATGCCGCCTTTTTACTATACCCTTGTAGATGTAGTTGTAGGGGTGGGCAGGCTGAAAAAATCCCTAGGAGCCGTAAACTGGGCTTTGAAAACCCTGGATAGGCTATCCAGGAGCTATAACGCCGAAATCAGGAGAGCCGACAGGGAAACAGCCTATCGGTTGCGGAAAGAATTCTACGGCAGGGCCGCGTCTATCTTAAAGGCCGTTGAAGATGATCTGATGTTCCTAGGGGAGGCCAGGCGTAAACTGCAGGACATGCCCGAGGTTGAGGACACCTTCACCGTGGTTATCGCCGGCTTGCCTAATGTCGGCAAGTCCTCCATACTCAAGGCTCTTACTGGGGCAAGACCCAGAGTAGAGAGTTATCCATTCACAACCCAGCAACTTCTCCTAGGGTACTTCGAGCACAGATACCAACGCTACCAGATAGTCGACACCCCCGGATTGCTGGACAGGGCTATAGAGAACAGGAACCCTGCAGAGAAACAGGCAGTCCTGGCCCTGAGGTATCTGGCGAATGCGGTGATATATGTCTTCGATCCTTCAAGCCACTGCGGCTATCCAATTAAGGACCAGCTAAGAGTCTATCAGGAGGTAACGAAGAGCTTTGATGTCCCGGTGATAGTTGTTGTGAACAAAGAGGATATCCTGGGAGAGGAAAAAGGGAGAGAGTTCCTCAGAAGCAACAAGCTCGAGGGGATTCTGTGCTCGGCCACGGAAAGACGCGGAATCGATGAGCTTAAGAACAGGGTCATAGAGATCAAAACTTCCTTGGAAGGAGAACGAATCCCTCCTCCTTATTCCCCAGAATAATGCATTTTCCCGGATCCATGGAGCACACATACACAGTGTATGCCGCTACGGCCGCGTCGATGAAGTCTGAGGCTCTTTTCAGGTCATCTATTGTGCCCCCTAACTGCAGCAGCCTAAGAGGGATCCGCAGAGGAGGCTTCAGGCTCTGCAACATCGACAAGAGCCTCCTTATCCCCATGAGGCGCTGCTCCTTTCCTCCTTTTTTGTA
>JALUUU010000097.1 GCA_027021185.1 archaeon
CTCAGGGTTCTCCATTATAGTGGCCACCCTTCCACGGATGTAGCTCACCCCCATCTTCTTGGCCTTGTTCACGTATTCCTGGAAGGCCTTGCCGAAGCTGCGGAGATCCATGTATAGGATGCTGGCTTCGATCTCCGGGTCGTGCTCCTTGGCCACTATGGCCTCCTTGGTGCTGGCCATGCAGCATATCCTGGAGCAGTACGGGTTGTGCCTCACGTCCCTGGAGCCAACGCACTGGAGAAAAACAATCTTCTTCGCCGGCTTGCCGTCGCTGGGCCTTATGACGTGCCCAGCCGTCGGCCCTGAGGGGGACAGGATCCTCTCGAACTGCAGGTTGGAGATGACGTTTTTGATCCTGCCGTATCCGTACTCTTCGAGGGCGCCGGGGTTGTAGAGCTCGTATCCCGTGGACACGACGATGGCCCCCACGTCGAGCTTGAACTCCTCCTCTTCCTGCTCGTAGTCCACCGCCAGGGCGCCGCACACCGCCTTGCAGAGGCCGCACTGGATGCAGTACTTCTTGTCCAGGGCGTAGATGAGGGGCACGGCCTGGGGGAAGGGTATGTCTATGGCTTTTCTCGCCTTAACCCCTGAATCGAAGGCGCTGGGGGCATAGACCGGACAGACCTCGGCGCATTCGCCGCAACCGTTGCACTTCTCCTCTATCACGTACCTGGGCTTCTTCTTAACGGTGAGGGTGAAGTTCCCAGCCTCCCCCTCCACCTTGGTGACCTCGCACATGGTTAGCTTGTGGATGTCCGGGTTTCTCTCCACTGCAACCATCTTCGGGGATATGGTGCACATGGCGCAGTCCCCTGTGGGAAAGGTCTTGTCGAGCTTCACCATGTTGCCGCCTATGCTCTGCTCCTTCTCGATGAGGTAGACCTTGTAGCCTGCGGCGGCCAGGTCCAGAGAGGCCTGCATGCCGGCGATTCCTGCGCCTATGACCGCGACGCTTCCCCTTTTATCGTCACCCAACGACATCACCCATAGCTGGGGAGGTACTTGCCCTCCTTCTCTCTCTTTTCTCTGGCGGCCTCCCGCTTCTTCACCTTGGAGGCCTCTGTCTTCTTAATGAACTCGGGCTTCGCCTTGTCGCTCACCTCGAGGTAGCCCTTCTCCACGGCCTTGTTGAGCAGCTCCTCTCCCTTGTCGGAGCGCACGATGACGGTGCTCCAGCCGTCGCCGCTGCCCACGCTGCCCACGCTCAGGTCTGCGAAGCTTGAGGTGAAGTCCTCGCAGAGGAGGCAGCACTCCTCCACGATGTCGTTGAAAACCTTTACGGGCTTGACGTGCTCCTTACCGTCCTTGGTGTGGATGAATATCTTGCCCTTTATGATGTCGTTCTTGACCATGTCCTCCAGCTTAACCCCGAAGACCTCCTCCACCTTTGCCTTGAACTTGCTGTACATGAAGTTCTCGTAGCAGAACAGGCCTATGGCTATCAGGTTGAAGGGGTTCTCGGACTCTTTCTTCTTGTCCAGGAGCACCTTCAGGGTGCCGGTCTCCGCCTGTTTGAGGCCGGTTATCTGGCACCCGGTGCCGACGATGGCAAGCCTGCGGTGGCTGTTCAGGTTCCTGCCGAAGACCGTGACGCTGGGGGTTGAGGAGTACTTGGTGCCCACGCTGGCGAGGATGTCTTCCCTGCTCTTGGCGAGGACGGCCTCAGGTACCCAGCCGTCGTTCCTCTTGGCCACCACTGCCCCCTCTATGAGGCCCTCCTCCAGGGCACACAGCAGGAGAGCCGTTACCGCTCCGCCGTCCTGGCCGCTCTCGGAGACAGCTTTGTCCGTTGCTTTGGCGGCCACTATCTTCTTGAAGTGCCCCAGGACCCTGTCTTCCCTGACAGCGCCGAAGACTTTCTCGTCGAGGTCCGCGTATGAGTATGAGAGTATAGGGCAGTTATCGTAGCAGGTGCCCAGGTCGCCGCACTTTATGGCTTCCGTTTCCATGACGCATTCCTTAACAAGCTCCGGGCCCTGCTCGGTCATCTCAAGTCTCTCGCAGAAAGCGGCACAGGAGCCGCATCGAGAGCAGAGCCCCTGATCCACTATGAGCCTCTTCAGCTCCTGGAATCCCTTGCTCCGCTCCATCAATGGGACAAAGGTTTTAGCTTCCATTCAACGCCTCCATCAAAACTGTTGATAGGTCCTTTATTCCGATGTTGTACTCCCTCCCTTCCTCCCTCTCCCCTTTATCCCTCTGCAGGCACTTAAGGTGGATCTGGCACTTGGCACAGGGAGTGACCATGAGCCCTGCCCCTGTCTCCAGGGCCTCCTCAAGCTTCCTCCGCCTGATCTCCTTGTTCTCGTCGTCACATGTGACGAACTGGGGGACGCCGCAGCACAATGCTTCTTCGCGGTTGTGCCTCATCTCCCTGACCTCGTAGCCCAGGGCCTTCAGGAGTTCCCTGGGGGCGTCGTAGACCCCCATGTACCTGCCCAGGCGGCAGGAGTCGTGATAGGTTACGGTGCCCAGGTTGTTCTTGTTTATCTTATCCAGAAGCTGGTCTTTATGCTCCATGAGATACTCTGAAAGGTGCATGACCTTCAGGTCGGCGCCGAAGCGCTTCTTGTACTCCACGGCCAAG
>JALUUU010000098.1 GCA_027021185.1 archaeon
TAAAAGCTTGTCTACAATTTCGAGAAGCTCCTCCATATCGAAAGGCTTGCTCAAGTGGGTATCCGCGCCGCACTCACGGCTGAGCATTACATCCTCTTCACTTCCATAAACAGTAAACATAACCACAGGTATTTGCTTCAGCTTCTCGTCAGCTTTTATCCTTCTGCACACCTCCCAGCCGTTCATGCCGGGCATCGAAACGTCCAAGAGAACCAGATCCACCCTAATCTCTTTTAATTATCTCCAGTCCTTCCTCTCCACTTTCCGCCTTGACCACATCATATCCAGCCTTCTTGAGCATCATCTTGGTTAGTGTGATTATTTCTGGCTCATCATCAACTATCAGTATCTTAGCCATGATATAGCCCCACTATATAAAAAGAAAAAATTGGAGTTATTTTGGCTATTTTCTTCTCCGCAGAAGCATTGCAAGCGCTGAAACCAGCGTTGGCCCGCATATTCCGCGCTTTTCAGGCTTTTCCACCTCTGGTTTGGGTGCTGGCGTTGACTTTGCCTCTGGCTTAGGCATTGTAACTGGCGGCTTTGTCTCGGGTGGTGTGGTAACAACTGGCTTCTCTTCCTGCACCGGCCTAGGCGCCGGCGCTGGTGCGGGTTTGATTTCTTCAGCTTTGGCGAAGATGTCCCTGAAGCCCCTGTCAACCTGTAGTCGTACGTTGCTTCCGCCCCATTTCATCAAGTTTTTGAAGAGCTCGATTAGAAGCTATATAGCGGGATTGTTTTCGGTCTTGAATCAGCAAACTTTGATACCTACATTGAATCCAATATGGGGTAACTCTGATGCGGAAAGTCTTAGCGGACTAATAGAGATGAAATCCCCAATCTAATCACCCAGCTAAAAAAACACTGATTATATTGATGGTTATTACTGGCGACCCCCTTGAATCTGTTGCTAATAAATTCCGAACTTTGGCACCCTCGCAAGGTACTCCTTCCTGAGCTCATCCTTGCTTATCTTGTCGTAGATATCAATAGCCTCTCTGCGCTTATCTCCGCGCAGCTCCTGAATGAACTCCCTGGGCATGCCTGCCCTGCGCATGTAGGTGGTGAAGCAGTGCCTTAAATTGTGTGGTGAAAAGTGGTCCTCTCTCCTTTTAGAGTTAGCGTCATGTATGCCAAAGCGCTGTGCCCACTTGACCACGGCGTTGTATATGGAATTTCTGTCTATGTAGGGGCGGTTTTTTCCCGGGAATAGAGCATTGCTATTTCTGCACAGCTTCTCTCTGACCCTCAACCACCTCTTTAAAACGTAGGCAGTCTCGTCATCGAAAAACACTAGGCGATTGCTCCTCTTCTTCCTCCTCTTTAAAAGAATACTCTGTTCCTCCCAGTTAATATCCTCAAGGTCTATCTTTTGAAGCTCCCCTCTTCTAATTCCGGTCTTAACGAGCAGGGTGACGATTGCTTTGTCCCTGATGTCTGTGATTGAGTTTATGAACTCCCCCATCTCCTCCTCAGAGATGACCTTTGCCTCGAAGCTGTCATCATCTTCCTTGTAATACCTTTTGAGGTAGCGCTTTCGAACAGCCCTTACGGGGTTGTTGCTCACCACCCCTTCATATTCTAAGAACTCGAAAAAGCAGGAGAGGGCTGAGAAGTAGTTTTTTATTCTTTTGTGACTTATCTTCCTTTCCTCCCTAAGATATCTCATAAACTCCCTCAGGTCAAATCTATCCGCCTGAGTAACGCTTTTTCCAAGGTACTCATTGAGAAACTTGATAAAGATTTTGACGTTTGAGTAATAACTCCTTATGGTCTCTGGGGACATGCCCCTTATTGTGCAGTCCTCCTTGAAAGCCTGTAATAACCTCTCGTCTCTAGGAATCGTTTTTGTCATTTGTTTTGCCATCAACCCAGCCACCTCCATCCATTAGGCTCTGGCTCAAGCAAGCCAAAGGTTTCAAGGAGCGAAATCTGCTGGTTTATTGCCTTGACAGCCTCCGAATCTCTAGGGTTTATTTCAAGGAGCGGTAGGAGTTCGTCGCTCCTCACAAACTTCATCCTTTTGAAAAGCTCTATTAGTTTCATGTCAAACTTTTTGGGCTCGCCAGTCGCAAGCTGGAATGATTTCAACCGGTACCTGCGAAGCTCTGTGTCCAGCCTTTCAACAAGAGCCTCGAGCTTCCTAACCTCTTCCCTGAGCTGCCTGTTCTCCTCCTCACACTGCCTCAGGTGCTGGACAAGTATGTGCCTCGGTTTGTAGCTGGTGTCCTGCTCCATGTGGAGGGAGTTCTGAACATGCTCCTGCACAAACTTGGATAAAGAGACCCCCGCTTTCTTGGCTAAACTCTTCCACTCCTCAACCATCTCCTCAGAAGGCAGGTAAACGTAAATCGCCCTCTCCTTTATTGTCTCAGTCTTTCCTCTTTTCCTTCTGGGCATTAGGTAATATATTAACCCCCTAGTATATATAATTTACCAGTAAAATTATGCGGGTGCCGGGATTCGAACCCGGGTCACGAGCTTGGGGGGCTCGGGTCCTGCCACTAGACTACACCCGCACTATTAAATACCATTCGATAAAATAGAGATAACATGGAAAAAATAGAAAAGGTG
>JALUUU010000099.1 GCA_027021185.1 archaeon
GGCCTGATTGACTTCGAGGGGGACATCAGCGAGGAATGGTTTGAGCTCCTCAATATCCTTGGCCTGTTTCAAGGTGCGCTTTGCCCTCGCTATATTCGCGGGGCCGCATCCTGTGCCAGTGCTCCCGATCTTACCCGCCAGGTGGGCTGATTTCCTGTCCGCCTCAATGTGCTGTTGCTCTATTATCCCGCAGCGCTTGTCTATCCCTAGCCTCTCATGAAGACCCAGGCCTTCTATCTCCTTCAGGACAACCGATGGGTTAACAAGCACCCCTGCCCCGATTAGGAGGCGGGCATCCTCGTGGAGGAATCCCGAGGGGGTTAGCCTGAGGGCGTATTTCTTTCCCCTGTATTTAACTGTATGGCCGGCGTTAGGCCCAACTCCCGCTCTAGCGATTATATCTGGGCGGTCGTTGAGACAGAGGTAGCTGACTATCTTCCCCTTCCCCTCGTCTCCCCATTGTCCGCCTACAACAACAGTAACCACTATTCCACCTTTACCTTTCTAAAAACAGTAATCTCATTATCAACTCTTTAGTTTATAAAAATTTCTATGGATGGTGTGCTCACTCCACCGTAACGCTCTTAGCGAGGGCTCGTGGCCTGTCCACGTTTCTCCCCAATTTAACGGCGGTATAGTAAGCCAGAAGCTGATATATCGGTGCCAGCACGATGGGGGATACAACTTCTTGACAGCTGGGAGCGACCAGACTAACGTCGCATTGAGACAGTCCCTTGCCGGAGGCTATTCCAATAACTATGCCGCCCCTCGCCTTGACTTCCTGAATGTTGCTCAGTATTTTCCTCCTGTTGTCCCCTGACTCAGGAATCATGGCCACGGTATTCGTCTCCTTGTCTATAAGAGAAATGGTGCCGTGCTTCAGCATTCCGCCGCTCATGCCTTCGGCGTGATAGTAAGTTATCTCCTTGAGTTTGAGGGCTGCCTCCAGGGCGCTCGGATAGTTTATGCCTCTGCCAATGAAGATGTAATTCGGGACATTAAAGAAATCATGGGCTGTCTTCTTTATGTCCTCCTTGAGCTCGAGGCATTTCTCCACCAGGTCAGGGCATCTATGGAACTCCTTTTCGATAGCCTCAACGTCTCTCCCCTGAATCTTTGCGAGCTCTAGGGCGGTGCGCAGGAGAATGGTGAGCTGGCTCGTGTATGTCTTGGTGGCGCATACTGAGACCTCCATCCCCGAGCCCTGAAGAACAACATGGTCTGCTAGGCGAGTTGCCGTCGATCCTATAACATTTACTATGGCAGCTATCTTGGCTCCTCCAAGCTTAGCCCTGCGCATCGCCGCCAGAGTGTCGTATGTTTCCCCTGACTGAGTGATGCCGAGGACGAGGGTGTCGCCATCTACGACGCCTTTATCCGAGAACTCGGAGGAATCCACGGCCTGGACTCTTTTACTGCACAATCTGGAGAACCAGTACTCTGCCACCATGCTGGCATGAAGACTTGTGCCGGCGGCGGTGATGTAAACATGTTTGGCTTTCATTATCATCTCAGCCAGCCCAGAGACGTGCTCAGGATAAAGGCTGAGGGCGCTGGTGATCACCCTGGGCTGCTCCAGGATTTCCTTGAGCATAAAATGAGGATTTCCCTCTTTCTCAGCGGTTTCGAAGGACCAGTCGATGTGAAGAATTTTTTTATTAACCTTTTCGCCGTTTGATATCTTCTTGATGCCGTATCCCCTGTTAGTCACGACTGCATATTCTCCGTCATCCAGGGTCACCGCTTTCCGTGTGTGTTCCAGAAAGGATGCTACATCGCTCCCTACGAATATTTCGTCGTTGCCTAGACCGATGATGAGGGGGCTCTCATTCCTGGCGCATATGAGCTTCTCAGGCTCATGCGTAGATACAACCATAAGGGCGTACGTTCCTTTCACTTTCTCCAGGGCCTTGATCACGGCATCCTCTAGATTGCCGTTGTAGCTCTCCTCTATAAGGTGGGCTATGCATTCTGTGTCGGTATCGGAGGAGAATACGTGCCCGCTGTCCGTGAGCTTTTTTTTCAGCTCTTCGTAGTTTGAAACTATTCCGTTATGCACGACGGCCAATTCTCCAGCACAGTCCATATGGGGATGGGCGTTTCTCCTGCTCACGTTTCCATGGGTCGCCCAGCGGGTATGGGCTATGCCTATTTTTCCTGGGAGTTCTAAGAGGTTCAGATTCTCGTGAACCTCTTCGATGGTACCGACGTCTTTTTTAATATGCAGCCTCTCATCCACTGTCGCAAAGCCGCAGGAGTCGTATCCCCTGTATTCCAGTCTCTGGAGGTTCTGTAATAAGAGAGGGGCTGCATTTCTCCTCCCGACGTAACCTACAATACCGCACATCTGCCCTAGCCCTCTCCAATAAATTTATCCAGCTCTTCCATAAGGAGCTTGCTCACCATTCTGCCGTCACACCTTCCGCGGAGCTCTTTCATGAGGAGACCCATTAAGGGCTTGGCCGCTTGTCTGCCTCGGTCCCTTATAAATGATTCTCTTTCCCTTAGGATCTCTCTAATAAGCCTTCGCACCTCCTCCTCGCTGGCCCCCTCCGCTCCCAGCTTTCTCACCC
>JALUUU010000100.1 GCA_027021185.1 archaeon
GGCCACCTCATGCCCTGGATCTTCACCAAGCACCTTCAGGACGCCTTCAACGCCAAGCTCATCTTCCAGCTCACCGACGACGAGAAATTCCTCTTCAACGAATCCCTATCCCTGGACGACACCCGGAGATACGCCTACGAGAACGCCCTGGACGTAATAGCCCTGGGCTTCGACCCCGGGAAGACCGAGATCTTCCTGGACACCGAGTACATATCGAGGCTCTACAGGACCGCGCTAAAAGTGGCTAAGAGGGTGACCTTCTCCACGGCCAAGGCGGTCTTCGGCTTCTCCAACAGCACCAACATCGGGAGCATATTCTTCACCAGCATCCAGAGCGTCCCGGCCTTCCTGGAGTCAGAGAGACAGGGGAAGGAGGTCCCATGCCTCATTCCATGCGCCATAGACCAGGACGCCCACTTCCGCGTCACCAGGGATGTGGCCCCGGCCCTGGGCTACCCCAAGCCCGCCCTCATCCACTGCAAGTTCTTCCCGTCCCTGGGAGGAGGGGATAAAATGTCCGCCTCCCGGGTTGAGAGCAGCATCTTCACCACCGACGAGCCCGAGGCGGCTGAGAAGAAGATAATGAACGCCTTCACCGGGGGCAGGGCAACCATCAAGGAGCAGCGGGAGCAGGGGGGCAGGCCCGAAAGATGCTCCATCTACCAGTACTACTACTACGTCTTCGAGGAAGACGACGCCGAGGTGGCTGAGCTGAGCAGGAAATGCAGGGCAGGGGAGATCCTCTGCGGAGAATGCAAGAAAGTGCTTGCTCAGAGGGTAAAGGCCTTCCTGGTGAGGCATCAGCGCAGGAGAGAGAAAGCCAGGGACAGGCTAGACGAGTTCATAATACGGGGCTGAAACATCCGTCCCGTTATCTCGACCTGTTTCTGTAATCGACTAAATAACCTATCAGGGCGCCGAGAATTGCCCAGAAAGGTATCGACAATAAGGGAGGAGCCACATTGATCCCAAGCTTCTGCTGAATAAACACGGTGGGAGCACTGAGCAGCATGAAGATGGCGTCTATTATCCCCGCGGCGGTCTCTAATCGAAGGGCGGCGGCAATGGTCATTAAGAACACGCTGACTAAAAACAATGCGGGAATGAATAGAAACCCCGCTATCGCCCCCCTCATCCACATCTTCATTTTTACTCGCTATTCTAACACAAACCTTTAAGATGGTTATATTTTTTACTATGGCTGTGATAATCGTTAGATACGGGGAGATAGGGCTCAAATCCAAGGCAACCAGGGCTTCTTTTGAGGGCAGGCTCATAGAGAACATCAAGACGGCCCTGGGCAGCGACAAGGTGTGGAGGGGCTACGGAAGGATATACGTGGACTCCTCCTCCAGGGAGGACGCCGTCAAGGCCTCCAGGGTCTTCGGCGTGGCCTCCACCTCTGTTGCGGTTGAGACAGGCTCAGGCCTCGAGGAAATCCTGGAGAAGGCCACCGCCTACGCCGCGGAGAGGATAAGGAAAAACGACACCTTCGCGGTGAGGGCCCGGAGGGTGGGCAAGCACAGCTACTCCAGCATGGACATCGCCAGGCAGCTGGGGGCCAGGATAGTTGAGGCCACCGGCGCCAAGGTAGACCTCACCAAGCCCGACGTGGAGATCTTCGTGGAGGTGAGGGACAGGAAGGCCTACATCTACCACGAGGTCATCAAAGGGGTTGGGGGCCTGCCCCTGGGCACCCAGGGAAAAGCGGTTGCGCTGATAAGCGGAGGCATAGACTCCCCGGTGGCCGCCTGGATGATGATGCGCCGGGGCGTGGACATAATCGCCCTCTTCCTCGACCCGACCCCCCTGGTGGACAAGCGCACCCGGGAGAGAGCCCTTCAGGGCATAGCCCGGCTGGCGGGCTGGAAAAACGCCGCCATAAAGACCTACGTCGCCCCCTACGGAGACGTCCTCATAGAGCTCCTAAAGGTAGAGGACTACAGGCTGGGCTGCGTCCTCTGCAAGAGGGCGATATACAGGGCAGGGAAGGCGGTGGCGGAGAAGGAGAAAGCCAAGGCAATAATAACAGGAGAGAGCCTGGGCCAGGTCGCCAGCCAGACCATGGACAACCTCCACGCCATAGACAAGGTGATAGACCTCCCGGTGCTCAGGCCGCTGATAGGCCACGACAAGGAGGAGATAATCCGCCTGGCCAAGAAGATAGGCACCTACGAGGTCTCCATCCTGCCGGCCAACTGCTGCCTCGGACCGCCCCCCCACCCTGAGACCAGGGCATCTCCTGAGAGGGTGGAGAAGGCTGAGAAGGGGCTGGACTTGGACGAGAAGATAAGGAAGATGGTGGAGAAGGCGGAGATCCTTATGATAGAGGGGGACTAGACCAGAGATGATCAGGCTCTTCGACCCCTGGGGGGACAGCTACTGCACCTGCCCCAAGAAGTATTCCCTCAACCCGTACACGGGCTGCGAGCACGGCTGCGTCTACTGCTACATAACCTCCTACATCCCCCGGGCCTTCGAGGCCAGGCTGAAGAAGAACCTCCTGGAGCAGGTGAGGCGCCAGAGGAGCAAGCTGGACCCAGAGCT
>JALUUU010000101.1 GCA_027021185.1 archaeon
AGATAGGGGGAGCGAGGTTGAGATATACCTGATGGAATCCAGTTTTTGCCAGCTTGAATACCTAGAGAACTATGACGAGGCGGATATTGCCTCAGATATTATAAATGAACTCGGAACCCCTGATGAGCTGAGAGGAAGGCTGGTGGAAATAAGAATATCTCAGCTTGAGAGAGGTCTTTCACAATTGGCGAGAGATGTTCGGAGGGCCCTTAAAGAAAAAGGAGTCGCGAAAAAAGTCATCGATTCCCTTGAGTTTGAAATCCAGGATTTTGGCTACTTCCCTGCTATGCACGGCATGGCCGATGCAGAAGTGGTTACTGGTTATCCTGATGTTGAGTTGGTTATAACCTCCCAAGATGGGTTTGAGTTTACCTGGCCCTTGGACGTTTATTCTCTCAGGGAGCTTTTGGATTTAGATACAGACAGCTTGGTCCAAGAGCTATTGAGAAAACTCAAAAATTAATGCTGTTCTATGATAGAACGGAATCGTTGTAGTAGGCATCCACCCATGTTTCATAGTGCTCACACTTAAAGGGGTTTTCGACATAGTTGTTAGTGATTCTGCACCTGTAAATGATGTAAAGATCAACCCCTACCAGGTCTAGCTGATCTTCCTCGGCATAAAACCCCCTAAAAAACTGCCTATTGGGTGTGCAGTACCTCTTAGAGAACTTACAACTCTTACATAGAACTTCCATTTTTGATGTCTAGGCACGAGATTTGATAGATAATGTGGTTTCCCCTTAAAAACTATTTGCGAGAAAAAGGTAATATTCACGTAATAAAGCATTAGTGGGCATGGTGTTATAGGCATGCTGTATAAAGAAATTCTTCCAGGGAAACTAGTTAGAGAGGGACAGGAAAAAGAGGAGGATGAACGGATACTTCTCGGTGTTATATCAGATACCCATGTTCCCACCCGAGCGAAAGCAGTGCCTGGGGAGGTTTTCCAAATTTTTGAGAAAGCGAGATATATAATTCACGCAGGAGACATTGTCGATCTCTCTGTTATACAGGAATTAGAGAGGATTGCCCCTGTTGTGGCTGTGAAAGGAAACATGGACCTCGTTGCCGTGAGGGAGAGGTATCCTTACGTCGACTCCATCGAAGTTTTAGGATGGAGGATAGGTGTCGTTCATGATGGAATACCGGCGTTGCGTAAAGGAAAACTGAAAAAGCTAGCTAAGAAAAACGGTTTCGATGTCCTGGTCTTTGGCCACAGCCACAGGGGTGTTGTAAAGATAGAGGATGGAATTCTATTTATCAATCCAGGTTCGCCAACTCGTCCATTGCTTTCAAAGCCGTCAGTCGGTATTTTGGAGGTTACCAAGAAAAAGATCCATGCGGAGATAAGAGTGATAGGGAAGGAATAATCTGGTATAATGTTCCATCTTATTGGAAGACAAATATGCTTGGATTTGAGTAAATGAATTTGCTCTGAGATATCTCATACGAAAAAATTTTTAAAGTTAGCAATAGTGGGAGGTGTGAATATGAATCTGAGTCTCTGGGGCATTGCACTCATCGTCTTCTTGATGAACGTGCCCTTCGGCTATTGGCGAGAAAACACAATGAGGTTTTCATATCAGTGGTTTTTGTCGATTCATATTCCTGTACCTATAATAATAGCCTTCCGCGTATTTGCGGGAATAGGATGGTACTACGTCACTTTCCCTGTTCTTGCGGGGGCATTCTTCCTGGGTCAGCTTATTGGGGGAAAGATACACTCGCTTTTGGTAAGATACGCTGGGACGCAGGTATCCTCCTGTCTTTTCCTAGATCTTGTAAAAATCGCAAACACCTATAGATCCGGTAAAGACGGGGCCCAGCAGCCCTGAGTTCGGGTTAATCATCGGTATATCCTATATATGAGCTGGGGGATCAGGGCAATTATGGCCACTACACTCGGGCCGCAGATCCCTTTTCCCTGTCTTTTCTCTGCAGACCCCGGAGTTGGCGCTGTTACAGATGGCTGGGATTCTGGTGAGGTTTTGCTTTTGGACGATGCAGGTGCCATCGGAGAAAAAACTTGGACCCTGGTGTTGCCTCGATCCGACACATAAACATTGCCGTCTTCATCCACAGCTATCCCAACAGGTTTGTTGAGTTGTCCTTGTTTGTTTCCTTCTGTTCCCATTTTGTTATGAATTGTCCGTTGTTGGTGAATTTCTGGATTCGGTGGTTGCCTCTATCAGCCACGTAGACGTTGCCATCCCTGTCCACGGCTATTCCGCTAGGTTCATTGAACTGTCCATTCCCCGCTCCTGCAACTCCCCACTCAGCTATAAAGACATATTCATCGAGGGAGGCCTCAGCAGAGGGTATAGCCATCAGGCCTAAAGCCAAGACTAAAACGGAAGCTTTGGAATTTAGCTCGAGTTTTAATTTAGATAATAGACTAGTCATCCCTTATCCTCCCCATCTTTCTTCACCGTCATTTTATCACCTACTAGTAACATGGACCTCCATAGTATAAGAAAATAGTTTTTAATTATTAAAAAATATTTTTAATTAATAAAGTCGTCATTGAATAGATGGTGGGGAGTAATTTAAAAGTTGCCGGGAGTACTGAAAAAGAAAGTTTTATAACGCCAGCTTCTATTAACTATTTGTTAGCGGGGGAAGGCGGATGACACATAGAAAAGTGTTGATTGTCAACAATACTTATAACAGAAACCTGTTGCTGATTTTTTGCGCTGTTATTTTTGGAGTTATCCTCCCAGGATGCATAGGGGAAGAACCTGAAAAGCCTGCAAAGATTGAAGCTCCTCCGTCATCATCCCCATCCCCCTCGCAGCCCCCATCACCTGCACCCCAATTAGATACCACGCCTCCCCCTGCCATTGGGGGATTATTGGCCTGGAATGCCTACGATGGGAAGGTAGATCTGCGATGGGGCAAAAGCGATGTCGAAGACTTTGCCTCTTATAATATCTACATCAGCAAGAAGGAAATAACGGACGTTACGGGCATGACGCCTATTCAAATAAAAGACATATCCACGAACACCTATCAGGTGGCCAATCTCAGCAACGGTGCAAAGTACTACTTCGCCGTGACCGTTGTAGATAAAAGCGGCAATGAGAACTCTAAGGTAGCCAGTGTATATGCAACACCCACAGCGATGCCCAGAGGAGCATCCGACCCTGAGATAGAGGTAAACATTTATCGCTCAGATAAGGCATGGGCGGGTACAACGTTGCTGCCAGACAATCACAGAACAGGAAGGCCCAGGGTGATAGAGGTTAACATGCTGGGAGAAATTATCTGGGAGTACCAGCTCCCGGAAACCCTGAGGCAATACACAAATCCTGGCTTCGACGTAGAGCTCTTGCCTAACAACAACTTACTACTCCTCCTACCCCGCAAGGGCGTATTTGAGATTAATCGCAAGGGCGAAATCGTTTGGAAATATCTGGACGCCAAAGTATCCCACGACGCAGACCGTCTGCCTAATGGGAACACCCTGGTTGCATTTGGCAACGAAGACAAGATAAGCGATGCCCAGGTAAAAGAGGTCAACCGGAAGGGAGAGGTTGTATGGAAATGGCACGCAGGAGACCATTTTAACAAAGAACCATTCAGGGATATTTATCGACAGGGCTGGACCCATACAAATGCTGTTCTCAGGCTATCAAACGGCAACACCCTGATCAGCCTGAGAAATTTCAACTTCTTGGTCGAGGTGGATCCCCAGGGCATGATAGTCAGGACTATAGGAGAGGGGGTTTTAAAGAGGCAGCACGACCCTGAGATTCTTCCTAATGGAAATATACTCCTCGCGAATCACCGCAGGCCTCACAGCGCTGTGGAGATAGACCCGTCAACAGGCAGGATCGTATGGGAATATCCGATGCCCGATCCAAGCACGTGGCCCGTGAGAGACGCCAACAGACTGCCTAATGGCAATACTCTGATAACGGCGGCGACAAAAATAGTAGAGGTAACTTCAGACGGAGAAGTGGTCTGGCAGCTCGTGCTTAAGGGGGTGGATATAAAGAGAGAAGAGGGAGCCGAGCGGGGATTCTACAAGGCCGAGAGGATTGCTCCAAGATAAGGCTGTGAATGAGTGGCCTCGACGATACTTTACTTGATCCAAATCCTCTCCCCTGTTATCATATAGTAAATCCGGGAACCGGTTTTAGCAGCTATATCGCCCATGCGCTCAAGGTACCTGGCGGCGAAGAGAAGGTCTGTGGCGTCGTCTATTGTTCGGGGGTCTTTCATCATGAAGGTGAGGAGTTCGCGGTACACCTGGTCATACAGGGCGTCGATGTGGTCATCCTTCTCCTGATGGCCTTTTATTTCTCTGGCGTCCCAAGTGATTATCGCCTCATTGTTTATCCGTATCATCTTCTGAGTCATCTCGGCCATCCGGGGGATGTCTATTAAGGGTTTTAGAAGTGGCTTTTCCTCATACTTTCTTGCTATATCAGCGATTTTCTGGGCAAGGTCGCAAATGCGCTCGTAGTTGTCTGAGATCTTGATCATGGTAGCGATGAATCGCAGGTCTTTAGCCACTGGCTGCTGGAGGGCAGTGATTTTAAAGCAGTTATCGTCTATCTTCAGATTCAGGAGGTCGCTCTCTTCCTCCAGCTTATCCACTTCTGCGGCCAACTCTAAATCTCTCTCCTTAAGAGACTTTACGGCCAGAGAAATCGCCTCGCAGGCCATTCCGGCGATTTTAATAACGTCATCTTTAATCTCTTTCAAACCCTCGTCCAAGGCTCTCCTAACCATTATTTCACCTCATGAGTTCCGAGATCAGGTCCATAACCTTATCAGCTATTTGCTCTCTGATCTCTCTAACTTTTTCCAGGGACAGGTCCTTCGGATCCTCTATCTTCCAGTCATCTAGCTTTGTTTTATCTTTGAGTAAAAAAGCCGGGCAGGAGCTTTCATTTAAGCAGCCCATAGTGATTATTTTGTCGGCTTCCTCAACCATCTCGGGGGTGAGCTTCTTAGGTTTTGCCGTGCTTATGTCAAGCCCTATCTCTCTCATAACCTCTACAGTTTTCCGGCTTACACGCGCCGCGGGCCTGGTACCTGCGCTCATAGCTTGCATATTCTTCGGCGCGACGTGGTTGAAAATCGCCTCGGCCATCTGACTCCTCCCTGAGTTGCCCACACATACGAAAAGAACTTTCATCAGCCAAATCTCCCTGTAATATAATTCTCTGTAAGCTCTCTATCAGGCTTCTCAAAAAGCTTTTTAGTCGTGTCGTATTCGATTAGCTCCCCCAGGTAGAGAAACGCTGTGTAGTCGCTCACCCTGGCCGCCTGTTGCATGTTGTGGGTAACGATGACCACAGTATAGCTCTTCTTTAACTCGGTTATAAGGTCCTCGATTTTCACAGTGGCCAGAGGATCCAGAGCTGAGCAGGGTTCATCGAAGAGGATGATTTCAGGATCAACCGCCAGGGCTCTCGCTATGCACAGGCGCTGCTGCTGTCCTCCTGATAGGCTGAGGGCATTATCATTAAGCCTGTGGCTGACCTCTTCCCAGAGAGATGCCTCCTTGAGGCTTTCCTCGACTATTGAGTCAAGCCTGCTTTTATCTCTGACTCCATGGATCCGAGGGCCGTAGGCTATGTTTTCGTAGATGCTCTTGGGAAAAGGATTGGGCTTCTGAAAAACCATCCCGACGCGTTTGCGGAGTTCCACAGGATTGGCTCGGTATATGTTCACGCCGTTGATCAAGATCTCCCCCTCTAATCTAAAATTATCTATAAAGTCGTTCATACGGTTAAAGCACCGTATGAGGGTTGATTTTCCGCATCCACTGGGGCCTATTATGGCGGTGACCCGGTTCTTCTTTATGGTCATGTTTATGTCCTTCAAGGCATGGTTTGAGCCGTAGTAGGCGTTGAGGTTTCTCACATCGATGGTACTATCGGGGGCCATATCACTCACCACTTTAGATTTTTCTGGTATCTGTTTCTGAGCAGTATCGCAGCGGCGTTCATCGTTAGGAGAAACACGAGGAGGACGACTATCCCGGCTGCGGCGAGAAAATGGAACTCCTCCTGAGGCCTTGAGATCCAGTTAAATATCTGGATGGGGAGCACGGTAAAGGGGTCTCTGGGGGAAGAGGGGGTGAAGGCGATAAAGGTTAAGGCGCCTATCATGATCAGGGGAGCGGTTTCTCCAATGGCCCTGGATAGGGCCAGGATGTTCCCGGTTAATATGCCCGGGAGAGCATCTGGGAGGACATGATATCGTATCGTCTGCCACTTCGTGGCCCCTATGGCATAGCTGGCTTCTCGAATAGAGCTAGGAACGGCAAGGATGGCCTCTTGGCTTGATATGATAATTATGGGCAGAATGAGGAGGGACATTGTTAGGGCGCCTGAGATAAGACTTCTCTCCAGATCCATGGCACGGACAAACAGGGCGAGGCCAAGTATCCCGTAGACTATGCTCGGAACCCCTGCAAGGTTTGAGATGTTGGTCTCAATAATTCTCGTCAGGGTAGTCTTCCGAGCGTATTCCTGGAGGTATATTGCGGCTCCCACTCCAAGGGGCACCGAGATCAGTGCCGTCATTATCATAAGCCAGAAGGTGCCCCATATGGCTGATTTAATCCCTGCTTTCTCAGGGAACCTGGAGGGGAAGCTGTCTAGGAATTGCAGGTCCAGCCAGGCATGGCCGTCTGTCCACACGTCCCAAAGCAGAACCGTCAGCACCGCCAAAGCAGCCATCATTGAGCCGAGGCAGACGAGCTCAAATACCCTGCCTTTGAGTTGTCTGTTGGTGAGCCCCTTTTTCACTCGTATACCTCCCTGAAGCGCTTTCTAATCTGATAGCTCGCCATGTTCATCAACAATGTCATTGCGAAGAGCACTAGTCCTACGGCGAAGATGCTCTGGTACTCTATTGAACCGCTGGGAGTGTCACCTAAGCTAACCTGAACTATGTAGGCCGTCATTGTCTGTATGCTCTCAAAGGGGTTAAGGGTTAGTTTTGGGGTCATTCCTGCGGCTATGGTCACGGCCATGGTTTCTCCGATTGCTCTAGACAACGCCAGGATAAAACTCGCGAGCACTCCCGAGAGGGCTGCGGGAAGCACTACCCTAGTCGAAACCTCCAGTCGCGTTGCCCCGAGGGCGTAGGCCCCTTCGCGGAGGGAGTTAGGAACGGCCCGCATAGCGTCCTCGCTGAGGCTTGCCACCATGGGCAGAATCATTATTCCAACTACGATACTAGCGCTGGCAGCGTTGAAATAGTTAGCCGCGGGATAGAGGTGCTTGATAATGTTAGGCGTTATGAATGTCAGGGCAAAGTAGCCGTAGACAACTGTCGGTATTCCGGCCAGGATCTCCAGTAAAGGCTTAGTTATTCGCCTGATCCGGGGGTCTGCGTATTCGCTCATGTAGAGGGCGCTGGCCAAGCCAAGGGGAAGAGCCACTAAGGCAGCTCCTAGGGTTATTATGAGGGTGCCATTTATTAGGGGTAGCACCCCAAAGGATTGGGGCGTGAGGAGGGGGGACCATTTTTTTCCGGTGAGGAACTCCACGAAAGATACCTCCTGAAAGAACCCCAGGGACTCCACTAAAAGGACGATCACTATTCCAATGGTGGCGAACACGGAGAGGACGGCGCAGAGGAAGAAAAGTTTCTCAACTATCTCCTCTTTGCGCCTAGCGGCCATTGAAATAACGCTGATCTCCGTAGTGTCCACTTCTCCACCTCGTTACTCTTTGGCCAGAATTTCCTCGATGCTGACCCCCACCTGTGAGCCGCCCGTGAATATGCTCCCGGTCTTAGCGTCTTCGAAGCGCTTAAGAGCAAGCTCATAGGCTTTATCAGGCAGAGACACATATCCCGTTTGTTTAACCAGCTCCCTGCCCTCCATCAGGTAGTACCTGATAAACTCCTTTGTCTCAGGTCTTTCTGCAGATTTCTTGTTGACATATATGAAGAGGGGTCGTGACAGGGGCTGATAAATGCCTTTACTTATGGTCTCTGGGGTTGGCACTATGTATCCATCGCCATTCTCTGAAATGCCATCGTCGATGCCCAGAAGCTTCAGCTTTTGAGAGTTTTCCAGATAGTATGCGTATCCAAAGTAGCCAAGGGCGTATTTTTCTCCCGCAATAGCCTGGACAAGGACGTTATCATCGGCACTCGCAGTGTAATCGGCTCTGCTGGCCCGTTCCTCCCCAACTATTGCCTTGGTGAAGTAGTCGAAGGTACCGGAATCAGCATCCGCACCCACGAGGAATATTTTCTTCCCGGGCCATTCAGTTCTAACATCGCTCCACTTCTTCACAGAGCTGTTGGGTTTCCAAATCTCCCTGAGCTCTGCCACTGTGAGCCCCTTGCCTATCCAGTCGTTAGAGGGATTCACGACAACGCTTATCCCGTCGAAGGCGACTGGGATCTCAATAAACTCGATCCCTTTTGCAGTGCAGGCATTAATCTCTTTTTGCTTTATAGGTCGCGAGGCGTCGTTAATATCTACCTCGCCGTTGCAGAACTTTTTAAAGCCGCCGCCTGTCCCGCTGATTCCTACGGTTACGCGAACACGAGGATATAGTCGTTGAAACTCCTCGCTGACTGCTTCAGTAATCGGGTAGACGGTGCTTGACCCGTCAACGGCCACAGAACCAGAAAGTTCTTTCATAGGGAGAGACGGACTTGATTCGACAGCAGTGACTGTCTCTTTTGCTGGCCCAGATTCATCGCCTCCTATGCAGCCAGCTATTGCTATTAAACTGATGAACAACAGAGTAGCTATTCTTTTCATATTTTCACCTCTTTAGCTATGACTAATCCGTACAGGTTTCTCAAGGAGCGATTAAAGCGGGGGACATGAAAAAAGAGAAGATCGTGTCCGTCATCACGCACAAGCACAGCCCCCCGTAATGCCTCCTTTGCATTTTTCACATCTCAGTTCCTTCATTTTCTTTCCTACACACATATGTGCGATATATTTATATAGTTTTTTAAAATAATCTATAGACACTATATAAAATAGAAAAAATAAGGAGAATGAAATGGAAACCCGGAAGGTGTATAAAACAGGCGGTTCGACATATGTTATTTCTCTCCCAAAAAAATGGGTAAAGAGAAATAAAATAAAGGCCGGAGATTCCCTGGTGGTAACACGCCAGGCTGGGACCCTGTTGATTGAGCCGGGCATAGTTGAGCAGGGACCGTGGGTAGTTGAAATAAAAACCTCAGAAGTGCCATCCAAAGAGGCTTTAAAAAGACTGATAATAGCATATTACCTGGTGGGATGTGCTACAATAAAAATAAGGCTTGACAGGGATTCTGTGGGGTTTAAAGAGAGTGCAAGGAAGATCCTCGATTTTTTGATAGGGGTGGAGATAGTTGAAGACCTAGGCAACTCAATAACTATGGAAATACTCCTCGATCATCAGCGCATGCCGACGCCCCAGGCTTTGAGGAGAATTCATCTTATAATTAAATCGATGCTCAATGACGCCATCGAGGTGATGGAGCATGGAGATGAGCAACTCGCCAGAGACATTATTACACGGGAGCGCGAGGTTGACAGACTTTACTTTCTGGTTATCAGACAGCTTAAGAGTGCAGTTCAGTACCAGCAAATAGCCGAGAAGCTTGGCATAGAGAATCAGAGAGACAGCCTTGGATACAGGATAGTTGTAAAGAGCCTGGAGAGGATCGCTGATCATATAGAGAGTGTAATGAGGAGCTATCTTCTTCTAAATGCTGTTGAAAAAAAGCCTGAGCTCAGGGAACTGATTAAGCTGGCTAAGTCAATAACCGAAGTGTATGATTCATCGGTGGAGGCCATTTTCAAGAAAGACAGGCTTCAAGCAGAAGAAGTTTTTCAAGATCTTAAGAATATTAAGGTACATCACAAATGGCTCTCAGATCAGCTCTTCAAAGGAACAGTGGATGTTTCATCGGCGATTCATAGAAAATCCATCCTCGACAGCTTGGGTAGAATCGCCAGCTACAGCAGCGACATCGCTGAAATAGCCTTGAACCTCTCTGTGGAGGCTTAAATATAAGATTGTAACTGTGAACCGGGAAGCCTGGACAAAGGCTCCTTCTGGGTCCTGGAAAATAAAAAGAGCAATATTAAAACGAGCGCCGGGGATGGGATTTGAACCCATGAACTCCCGAAGGAGAACAGGCTTTCTTGTCCTATACGTCTGGAGATTAGACGTATAAAAACTCCAGGCCTGCGCCCTACCGGACTAGGCCACCCCGGCATTGCTCAATTGGGTTAATGGGATAACGTAACGAATAAATCAGGCGCGAAGCTCTATCTCGATGTTTACCCCGTCGGGGACGCGCACTCTCATTATCTGACGCATTGTGCGCTCATCGGCCTCGATGTCTATGAGGCGCTTGTGAATGCGCATTTCCCAGTGCTCCCAGGTGGCTGTCCCATCACCGGAGGGCGACTTCCTCACGGGCACGCGGAGTCTGCGGGTAGGCAAAGGAATAGGCCCCGACATGTCTACCCCTGTCTTCCGTGCTATCTCCTTGACCTGATTGCATACGTCTTCGAGTTTCTTGTGGTCGGAGCCGCTGAGTTTAATCCTTGCCTTCTGCATTTACTCTCACTTAGCTGGTGTTATATCTACGACCATTCCTGCCGCAATAGTTGTGCCCATGTCACGAATGGCGAAGCGACCCATCTGTGGGATCTCTTTAACCTTTTCAATGACCATGGGCCGAGTGGGCTCGACCCTGATAACCCCGGCGTCCCCGGTCTTGAGGAACTTCGGGTTTTTCTCTAGGATGTTGCCCGTTCTTGGATCTAGCTTGCTTATCAGTTCGACTATCCTGCATGCTACCTGGGCTGTGTGGGTGTGGAACACCGGTGTGTAGCCAATGGTTATGGCGCTCGGATGCTGGAGCACCACTATCTGGGCTGTAAAACTCTTAGCCACTGTCGGAGGCTTGTCGGGATGTCCGCACACGTCTCCCCTTCTTATATCATTCTTACCGACGCCGCGAACGTTAAAGCCAACGTTGTCCCCGGGCTCGGCCTTGGGGATGCTCTCGTGGTGCATCTCAATAGACTTCACCTCTCCCTTTACGCCCGCGGGCTCAAAGACTACGGTGTCGCCCACTTTCATGACCCCTGTTTCAACCCTGCCAACTGGCACCGTTCCAATGCCTGTTATGGAGTATACATCCTGGATAGGCAGGCGAAGGGGCAGGTTAATCGGTTTCTCTGGCACCTTCAACGAGTCTATTGCCTCTATAAGGGTGGGTCCGTCATACCAGGGCATCTTGTCGCTCCTCTGAGTAACGTTGTCGCCCTTCAGACCAGACATTGCCACGTAAATGATCTGCTCGGGCTTGTAGCCCACCATCTGGAAGAGCTTCTCGAGGCTGGCCTTGGTCTCCTCGAATTTCTTTTTGTCGTAGTTGACGGCGTCCATCTTGTTGATGGCCGCGATTATCTGGCTTATTCCCAGGGTCCTGGAGAGGAAAACGTGCTCCTT
>JALUUU010000102.1 GCA_027021185.1 archaeon
CTGCTGGTCGCCCACGATGTAGCTCGGAGGAGAGGTGAATATTATCTTTCCCTTTGCCTGGCCGTTCACGACCTTTATTTCCTCTGGCTGAACCTTTACGCCTATTTCCCCGGCCGTGGCCTGGACTTTAATGCTCGAGGGGGCTGGGCCCTCAAATTTCAGCACAAACTCATGGGTCACGTCTGAGCCCTGCATTAGAACAACGTCCTCAGGGGAGAGGGTTAGGGATACTTTGCCGGCCGCAACAGCCGGAGGCTTAGATTCTCCCTTTTCGGCACCTCCTCCAAGGCATCCAGTGACCAGAAGCAGGAGAAGGAAGAAAAACTTATTCATTAATGTATGATAGTATATTAATATATAAAAAGATTACGTGGAGCGTACGGCGATGATTGTTTGGAAAATCTTGAGGGCAGCTTTTAGGCTTGCCCATGGAGAACCCGATACCTTAGACCGGCCTAATCTTTTCCTGTATCGTACGGGAACCTCCTTTACCCGGTAGCCCTTCTTCACAGCCTTTAACTGCATCTCGGCCGTCCAGCCGTACCTCATCTCCCGCATGTTCAGGGCGAGGAGCTTATCGTATTTCACCGCCCTGAAAGGACCCAGATCAGTGAACCGGACGCCGTAGAGGAGCCTTATAAGGAGACTGAAGAAAAGATTGGCGGCCACGGCATGGGGAAGCATCGCCCCCTTCTCGCGGTATTTCATTCTAGACCCTATCACAAGGTCGTAGCCGTCCTTGATAATAGGCTTCAGAAGGCTGTCCATGTCCTCCGGGTAGTCAGAGTAATCGCCATCTAGGAAAACAACTATATCAGGCGCCTCCGCCGCTTTAATCCCTGCAAGACATGCGTAGCCGTATCCCTTTTTATCCTCTCTAATCACCCTGGCCCCTGCCTCTCTGGCTTTTACAGCAGTTTCGTCCGTGGAGCCGTTGTCCACGACCAGTATCTCATCCACGTAATCCGGCACATCCTCAACGACCCGGGATATGGCCTCCTCCTCGTTGAGGGCCGGGATTATTACGGCTATCCTCAAATCCTCACCCTCCTGAGGAACTCATGGGTTTTTCTGGGCCACCATGTGCCCGCATCCCTCAGAGCCTCGATGTGCTCCCGCAGGAACAACAGGTCTTCTGGGGTGTCGACGTCATACCATGTCTCAAGACATGAGCAGCTCAACCCCTCTTTTTTTATCCTGGATAGGGTTTGAGACAGCACCTCGGATGTCCCCCATCTAATGCCTCTGAATATGCCGTGGTGGAGGCGGCGCATGCCTATGAGGTAGTATCCGCCGTCTATGCTCGGCCCCAGCACCACATCTTTTTTCTCCAGAACCTTTAAGGCATCCTTCAGGATATACCGTGGCAGAGATGGTATGTCAGTCCCCATGAGCAAGGCCGGAGAATAACCCGCCGCGAAGACGTCTTCGAGGGCATTGGCCATCCTCTCCCCCAGGGAGCCTCCTCTCTGCTCTATCAGCAGCACCTGTTCCCCCATATCCCTCAGAAAGCTCCTCCCTTTACCAGGGTCGTAGGCAATCACTATTGGGCACTTCTTTGTCCCTGCCAGGGCCAGGGCGTCCAGTATCATGTATCTCTGAAGTGCTGCCGCTTCTTCTGAAGTGAGGGGCGGTGTCAGCCTTGTCTTCACCTCTCCTTTCTCCGGGAGCCTGGTGAAGATCACGATGACCTGTCTCGGCTCTAACATGGCCCACCCTTTTTAGGGTCGCAGCATCGGTATTCTTTTTCCCCTTCCTCCGGATCGATGAGTCTGAACGCAGAAGCGTATGGCTGTTTCTTGAGCCTCGCTGCTGTGTCCGTGCATACCTCAACCGCCTTTCCCCGGGGAAATATGTGCCCCTCCTCATCTATAACAGCCTTGAAGGGCCCGGTATACACGGCCTTCTGTCCGACGTATCTGCATTTCCTGCTTTTCCCCTGCTTAAAGCCCCTGATTACGGCTGAGTAGAATTTCCTGCCCTCCACTTCCCGCCAGAACGTCTTTTTAAGCACTGAGACTCCGTAGAAACCCGCTCTTTCCAATCCTCCAAGAAACTCTTCCTCTGTAAGGGCTCCGGAGATGCACTCCCCCCACAGCCGGGGATTCATGCGCATGCTGAGGGGGACTTTCTCCACGGAGATGGTGTCCGAGATAACCGCTCTCCCCTGGTTTTTAAGGATCCTCCATATCTCTGAGAAGACTTTTTCTTTGTCAGGGGACAGGTTGATAACGCAGTTCGAGACCACTACGTCTGCGCAGGCGTCAGGCAGCGGTATCTCCTCCAGGTAGCCCTCCCTGAACTCCACCACGTCATAGCCCAGGTTTTCAGCCACCTTTTTCTTGTTCTCCACGGCAGCCTCAAGCATTTCCCTGGTCATGTCCACGCCTATTACCCTGCCCCTTGGTCCGACATACTTAGCAGCCACGAAACAGTCTATTCCCGCCCCTGATCCCAGGTCGACCACAACCTCTCCGGGCTTTATATCCGCCCACTCCATAGGGCTACCGCAGCCATACGCCTTCACCAGGACCTCCTTGGGTATGTGGGACGTATCCATGCCCGAGTATCCGCTTGGACAGCAGAGCTCCTCCATGGGCTCTTTGGCCGCCTTTGCGTAGAAGGCCCTCACCATCTCCCTTGAGGCTGCGACATCAAGGAACAGGACGCAGTTGGATGGGTTTGTGGCAACAGAGACGCCGTTCCTGCTGTAAACTTTTCCGTGGGCTATTCCATCCCCCATAGAGAAGAAAACTTTCGGGGCGTCTGAGGGAATCTTAACTATGCCTCGCCTGTTCTCCGCGATGTCCTCCATGGTCCTCTTGAGAAGGGTTTTGTGGATGGCACAGAAGGGATCCGGAGCGAGGAAGCCGCCTCCGTATAGATAGGAGTACTCCACGTCTCCACCGCCGCATATGAACCTGATAGAGCACCGTGAGCATGATCTCTTGTCGACAACGCTCGCCTTTCGCAGCTCCACGCCAACCTTTGACCCATGCCATATATCCCTTATAGAGCTGTCCAGGGCACTGCCCATATCCAGGGGCTCTATCCCTGCGAGGGAGGCCGAGGGATAAACATGGCCGTCCCAGTGAACGCACAGAGAGCTCCATGCCGCGCTGGACAGGTCTCTTTTCACGCCTCTGCCCTCGGCAACCCTGTGCTTCGCTGTCTCGTAGTTGTCTATTCTTATCCCTGTCTCATCTGCGGCTTCCAGGGCCTCGTGGAGGGCGGCCGTGAGCTTTTCTGGGCGTGGATTTTTAACTGATATGGATCTGCCTCTCCTGTGCAAGAGGAAAAGATGATGATAGTCTGCCCCGAGTCCGGAGACCAGTCGGGTGGTCTCTGCTAGGTGGGGCGTGTTGTCTTCCATGAGGGTTGTGGCCACCACCGGGGAGACCCCTATATCCACGGCGGCTTTTATTCCTGCCACCGCCCCTTCGAAGGAGCCGGGGCCACGGATTGGATCGTTTATCTTCGCGTTAGGACCTTCGAGGCTTATCTGAAGCTCTACTTTGTCGGAGTATTTTGAGAGGGCGCTGATGTTCCCATCCCTCAGCAAGACGCCGTTGGTCAGGAAGACTATTTTCTCCGGATCTCCGTCGGCTAGGTGTTTAAGCAGCGTCTTCACGTCTTTCCTGACGAAGGGCTCACCCCCCGTTACGTAGAACCTTTTCACCCCTAATTCAAGGGCCTCGTCAATGATTTTCCCCCAGAAATCCCAGGGCAGTCCTCTGCTCTCCCTCGGAGAAGAGCTCACTAGGCAGTGGCGGCACTCCAGGTTGCAGGAATTCGTCACATGGAGCCACAGCTCCTCCAAAGCCTGGAGCTCCAGGACGTCCCCCCGTCCTTTATAGGATTCCTCGCCCAGGGACAGAGGCTCTGAAGCGGCAAATCCCCTTCTGGCCGCCTCTTCCATGAAGGTGGTGCAGTGGACCCATGCCTTCTGGAGGCTCAGTCCATGTCTCCTGGCGTAAATCGTTATAATCTCCGCCAGGGTGCGCTCACCGTTTATCAGCCCAAGGATCTCGGCACCCCTTGAGTCCGTGGCCATCCAGTTAGGGCTCTCCGGGTCTATGAGTATGCATAAACCTCCTCGCTCTTCGAGGCGATATCTGGGAGCAAATAGCACTGATCCTTCGTCTATGCTGCCATTTTTTTTCGATCTATCCATACCCATAGAGGCCGCTCCTCTCACCTCAGAAGCCACATCATGCCGTAGTGGTACTTCCCCAGGAGGAGGGTTTTTTCAACCTTGAATCCAGCCCCTGCGGCTATTTTTTCCATCTCCTCTCTGGATATCCTGTCCTCTATCGGCGGTCCCATAGGGGATTCGATCTTCCTCCACTCGATAACTCCCGCAGTGCCAGGGTTTTTGAGGATTCTTTTGATCTCCTCCAGGAAGACGCCCGTGTCTTCAACTTCGTGGAGAAGGAACGTCATGAGGCAGTAGTCCACTGAGGCGTCGTCCAGGGGTATGCTGTTTTCCTCTGAGAGCACTGTGGTTATGCTGTAGTTCTTACCCTCAGCTTTCTTCTCCACTTCATCCAGCATCTCTCTGGATATGTCCACCGCATAGACTCGGCCTTTCCTCCCCACTATTCGCGCTGCGGGGAGGCTAAGATAACCCGTGCCGCATCCGATGTCAGCTACCGTCATCCCCTGCCGAATCCCCAACTCCATGAGGGTGTCGGCAGAGGGGAACCACTTCTCCCTCTCGGGGTTCTCTAGGATGTGCTTTCTTTTTACGTCGAACTTGTGAGGCATAGTGCTAATATTGGGTTTTTGTTAAATAAACTATAGATGGATAAGCTTTTATATATTATGATATTATAATAAAATAAGACCGGGGTGAGGTCATGAAGGCGGTAGCCAAACAGGAACCAGAGAGGAAATACGAGTTTAAGGCCAAGCTCTTCAAGGTTTTCAGCGACCCCACTAGGCTGAGAATCCTAGAATACCTTAAAGACGGGGAAACAAACGTCTCCAGACTCTGTGAGGCCCTTAATCTCAAACAGTCAACGGTCTCCCAGCACCTCCGAATGCTGAAAGAGTGCGGCGCCGTGGTCGCCAGAAAAGAGGGCAGGGAGATATTCTACACCATCCGAGATCCCAAAGTCATTGAGATGCTAGATCTCGGGGAGGACCTCCTGGTCCTGACTATAGAAGACATGATGAGCTGCGTCTGCGAGTAGTGCCAGAGAGTTTTTCGTCTCTTGGCGGCTTGTTTTTAGTCATGATTTTCCTCTTTTAATCCATTTAAAACCCCTATATTTTTATGGATATAAGAAAGAAGTTCATTAAGGTGGTTTTTTGCAGGTAATCGAGACCGAGGCCCTGACCAAGAGGTTCGGAGGAAACATAGCCGTAAACGAGGTCAGCCTCTCTGTCGAGGAAGGGGAGGCCTTCGCCCTCCTGGGCCCTAACGGCGCTGGAAAAACCACCCTGATCCGCATCCTGAGCACCCTGCTGAGGCCGAGCTCCGGAAAAGCCAGAATCATGGGATACGACGTTTCCTCGGATCCGGAGGAAGTGAAGAAACGCATAGGCGTGGTGTCCCACAACCCCTGCCTATACGGCAAACTAACCTCCCGGGAGAACCTCTCCTTCTATGCCGGCCTCTACGACGCCTCCCATGAGGTCGACGCTCTTCTCAATAGAATGGGCCTCCTTCAGGTGGCGGATGAATACGTGGAGAACCTGTCCAGAGGGATGAAGCAGAGGCTGGCCATCGCCAGGGCCATGATCCACGAGCCCCCGGTGCTTCTCTTGGACGAGCCCAGCGTCGGCCTGGACGTGGAGAGCCGCAAATCCTTTCACGAAATGATACAGGACCTTAACTCTCATGGGGTAACACTCTTGTTGACGACCCATTTCCTCGAAGAGGCCGCCGTGCTCTGCACCAGGGGAGTGATCATGAACAGGGGCAGAGTGGTGGCGGAGGTGGGCTTTGACGACGGAACCAGAGAAGCCGAGGAGGTATTCTCCAGGCTCGAGTGAGGCTTAGATCATGACCTTGAAAAAAGCGTGGCTGGTGGCGAGGAAGGACTTAACTGTGGAGTTCCGCTCGAAGCACACGATCAATTTTATGCTCCTCTTTGCCTTCATCGTCCTGCTCATGTTCAACTTCGCTGCTGAGAACCCTTTCTCCCCTTCATCCAGAGAGGTCGCTCCGGGATTTCTATGGTTCGTCCTGCTTTTCGCAGGGCTGCTGGGTCTCTCCAGGGGCTTTGTGAGGGAAAAAGAGCTTGGCACCTTGGATGGGCTGAGGATGGCCCCTCTGAGCTACGGCGAGATTTTGCTTGGTAAAACCCTCTACAACCTCTTTCTCCTCCTCCTGGTGGAGCTGCTGACCTTCCCCCTGTTCATAGTCCTCTTTAACTACACCATTGCTGGAAGCTTCTTGGACGCCTTTATCGTTCTCACCCTGGGGGTTCTCGGATTCGTGGTTGTGGGGTCTTTCATATCTGCTGTTATCCTGGGGGCGCGTGGCAGGGAATTCGTCCTACTGATCCTCGTCCTCCCCCTCCTCATCCCCGTGGTCATCCCCACCATCATGGCCCTTAGGGAAGTTATGGTATACGGCACGCCGCTCCTGGCCGTGGGACAGCTGAAGCTTATAATAATCTACGTGGTGATAATGGGCACCCTAGCCATGCTGCTGTTTGATTATGTATTGGAGGAGTAGGGATTTTCACTACTTTCTGCCTTCTCTCACAGACCCACGCGACACCTCAGGAACCCTTCAGTGGCATGCAAGGATCCCAATGGAGTGTCTTGCTTGGTGGAAGAAGTCATGGGTCTGCGGCATCGGGGAGAAAAACACAACCCACATAACTGCAGCAACTAGGAAAGCTATCAGGGCCATCTGAGCCCCTAAACCTAGGTCAAGCCAGTGCCTTGAGACAATGTTCTCTTCCATTTTTTCACCCTCATGTCCATTGGCATAGGATTATATAAACGTATTCAATCACGTAATAATTATTAGCCTTTTGGGTTAATTTCGACCGCCCTGTATCGGAGATAATTTTATAAGGATTAATAATGAATATTCACTATATGCGCTCCATTATCGGGCTTTTTGCTAAATCCCCCATGGGGCCCCTTGTCAAGCATATGGGGCAGGTGAAGATGTGCTCTGACCTCCTCAGAGAATGCGTCAAGAGCTACTGTGAGGGGGACTACGAAAAGGCAGAGGAGCTTGTGAAGAAAATCGTCGAAGGGGAGAGAGAAGCCGACAGGATTAAGAACTACATAAGGGAGCGCCTACCTAGAAGCATATTAATGCCTGTAGACAGGGGGGACTTCCTCAACTACCTGAGGGAGCAGGACCAGGTTGCAGACAGGATAGAGGAAGTGGTCCTAAACCTAACCCTTAAACCTATCAAGCTGCCTGAGAAAATCGCCGATGGGCTGATAGAGCTCACCGACAAGGCCTGCGACGTAGTGGATGTTGTCCCTCTGGCCCTGGGCTATGTGGTGGAGGCCCTGGAGACCTCTTTCGCAGGAGGGGATAAGAAGGAGAAGTGCTTTGACTTCATCAATGAGCTGGACAGGAAAGAAGGAGAAACAGACTACCTAGCCATTCAGCTCAGGAAGAAGCTTCTCGAGGGAGAGGCAGAGCTCAGCCACGGGGAGTTCTACATCCTGATGAGGGTGACCAAGCTCCTCGCCAGGATAGCTGATCACGCCGAGAACTGCGGAGACAGGCTCCGGGTCATGATAGCCAGGCAGTAGACCCTCCCGGCCTGCAGCCTTATGCCAGTTTTCTCTCTACGACTTTTCCCCTGGGCGAGACCTCCGCGAAGACTATGCCTTCGAAGCGGTAGATCTTGGTCCCTCTCTGGAGCCATGCATCAGGCATCAGCCCTGCCTTCATGCAGGTATGGGACAGGAACTCCTCCGCATCCCATCCCTCATCCATGGCTACCTGGGGCAGAAGCAGGCCCCTGTTGAATCCCCTCTCAGCTATTAAGCCGTGCCTTCCCAGGATTATTTTTTTTGGATAATCCCTGGGAGGCGCCTTGATAAGCTCAGGCTTCGATAAAACAGAAACCTCCACTACAAGGTTGTCCATTTCCTCCAGGGATACGGGGGTGAATCTCGGGTCTCTGGTGGCCGCAGAGACTGCGGCTTTGATGAGGGCGTCTATGAGAGGGTAAACAGGCTCTGGATAGCCTATGCAGCCCCTTAGCTCTTTATCTGGATAGCTCTCCAGGGTAACGAAAACCCCTGCCCGCTCCCTGAACTTCTCTGGGACATCCCCTACCTTGGGAGGTCTCCCCTCCCGCAGGTATGTCTCTATGGTTTTCCGCGCAAGCCTTACGAGGTACTCGCCTTCTTTAATTCCGAACATGCTGCCTCAAATAGAAAACATATCTCCTGGGCTCCAGGCCTGGCCTATCTATCCTGAAGCCGCACCTGGGGCACCTTTTGCCTGTTTTTGTTGATTCCCCTAGAAGACTCCTCCCCTCCACCCAGACCATCTTCTCGCCGCAGATGAAGCACTTCTTCGCCTCTCTGGAGCTCTTCCTTTTCTCAACAAATATCTTAACGCCCTCAAGGTCTGCCGCCACTTTTCTGACCCTTTCCGGTGAGATCTTGAAAAACTGGTTTTCTTTCCTAAGTTTGTCCAAAACCAGGGAATGAAGTATCGCCTGGGAGGCAACCTCCTTGTAGTTCCTTAAAACCTCGAGGACCGCCTCCCCCACCTCATCCTTCCTCGGTATCTTGTACATCCCTCACCTTCCTGACCACGTCTTTTATGTTTCTCCAGTGGCTCCCCTCCCAGTACACCTGCCCGCATTCCGAGCACTCCCAGAACTCCTCCACGCGCTCCCTCACCATCTCCGGAACCCTGGCTATACTTTCTTCTCCAGCCTTTATAATTTCACCGTTGCACTTGGGGCACCGGGAATAAACAGGGGTATCCGACAGCCTGATTCCCAGTTTTTCCACAGCCTGTTTCAGCTGTTCAAGGACATCGCTGCTCTCCACGAAGAGGCACCTGACCCCCATTTTCTGGGCTCTCTGGCATAGGAGGCTGTCCCTCGACAAGAGAATCCTATCTTCGCGGGCCGCCAGGTCCAGGATCTCCTTGTCCCTTCTTCTTTTGAGATACGCCACGTCATAGCCGCTCAGCCTCAGCCACCGTGCCAGTCTCCCCAGCATCGAATCCACGGCAAACCGCATGTTTAATAATATTTATTAATAACAAAAGATTTTTACCCTAGGGAGAACGAGAACTAAATTTAAGGAGAGGCGAGAGATATGGAGACAGAGATAAAAGTCGGAGAAGCAATGGAGCCCAATGTCGTTACCATAGAGAAGGACGCTCCCGTGAACAAAGCCGCCAAGATCATGGCCCAGAAAAAGATTGGGAGCATCGTCGTGATGGAGAATGACAAACCCGCGGGCATCGTGACGGAGAGAGACATCGTCTTCGGAGTCGTGGCTAAAGACAAAAAGCCAAGCGATGTCTTGGTAAGGGACATTATGTCGTCGCCTCTTAAATCCGTCAGCCCGGATATGACCCTTAAACAGGCCTCCAGGATAATGGCTAAATACAACATCCGGAGGCTGCCCGTAATCGAGAATGGCAGGCTGGTGGGGATAATAACGAACAAGGACATCCTCGCTATTTCCCCGGAAATGCTCGAGATCCTGGAAGAACTCTCCAGGATAAACGCCAGCCAGCCTGAAGCCAAGGAAAGCCTCGAGAAGGGGACCTGTGAAGAATGCGGTGACTATATGGTAACCCTCTACGAGGTTGACGGCTCCTACGTCTGCGAGAGTTGTAGGGAGGACATGCTGGGTGGGGAATAAGTTAAAAGTGGGGGATGTCATGACCCCCAGCCCCCTCGCAGTTAAGGAGGGGGACCTGGCAACTAAAGTCAGAGCTCTCTTCAGGAGGACTGGGTACAAGGGCATTCCCGTGGTGAACGAAGAGGAGATTGTCACGGGGATCATTTCCCTGGGGGACATGCTGCAGATAACCTCCACACGGTCAAATCTGACGGCAGAAGGTATCATGGGGCCTGTGCTGGTCTTCCTAGTGCCTGATGAGCCCCTAATCGAGGCCATCAAGAAAATGCTCGGCGCCAGGGTGGACCGGGCGGTCGTGGTGGCGTCCCAAAACACCATGAAGCTGGTTGGGCTTCTGAGCCAGCACGATGCCATCGAGGCCTTCCAGGATGCGCAGGCTGCCGAAAGAGTGGTTGTTAAAGACTTCATGACCGCGGAAGTGGTCACCTGCAGCCCCAAGGAGCCCGTGATAAAGGTTTGGAACAAGATGATGGCCGGGGATTTCTGGGGCATTCCCGTAGTTAATAAAAAAGTCATCGGCATGGTTACAGGGGGCGACATACTGGCAGCTGGCTACGCGAGGATAAGGAGAGAAAACGAGAAGGACCTTTCGAAGCGCACCCCTGCCGTTGAGAAGGTTATGCGCACCCCCGCTATTACTATTCCCCCTGAGGCGACCCTGAAGAATGCCATGGAGCTTATGGTGGCTAAAAGCATAGGCAGGCTTCCTGTCGCGGAGAAAGGGAAGCTGCTGGGAATAATAGACAGAGAGGACGTGCTGAATAAGTTGCTGGAGGTATTGGATGGTGAGGTCTAAGAGGTTGGATAAGACAAGTATGACCCAGTCGATGGAGAGAGGGAGTAACGAGTTCAAGAGCAGGATTGTTGAGACAGAGGGATCATTGATGTCCCTGGTTAAAAAGGACGTCGTAACTATCTCCCCAACAACCCCTATTAAAGCCGCCGCAGAGGCCATGACTGCCAACGGATTCAGGAGGCTTCCCGTGGCAGATCCAGGAACCAAGAGACTCCTGGGAATCATAGGCAGCAGCGACATAATAGACTTCCTCGGGGGCGGGGAGAAGTTCAAGCTCATACAGGAGAGGAACAAGGGGAATTTTCTCTCGGCCGTTAATGAGCCTGTTAAAAAGATAATGGAGAAAGATGTCCTCACAGCCGGTGATGACGCCTCCCTGAAAGAGGGCCTCGAAGCCCTTCAGAACTCCCGTAGGGGAGGCCTTGTGATAGTGGATGAGGAGAACAGGGTTGAGGGCATAGTCACTGAGCGGGACTTCGTCCTCCTCCTCGCCAACAAGGTTACGGGCGTTAAGGCAGGGGACTGCATGACCGAGAAAGTTATCACCGCCACCCCTGACACAACCCTCGAGGACGTGGTCAGGGCCATGGTGAGGAACAGTTTCAGGAGGCTCCCCATCGTGAGCAGGGGAGACCTCGTGGGGATCGTCACGACCAGGATGATAATATCCTTCTTAGGCAGGAACGGCGTGTTCTCCAAGATAGTCGAGAACAACGTCGATGAGGTGCTCAAAACTAGATGCAAGGAGGTGATGAGCACCGACGTCGCCACGGTTAGCAAAGACGACGACCTGGGAAAGGTTGCCGCTGTTTTGAAGGACACGGGCATGG
>JALUUU010000103.1 GCA_027021185.1 archaeon
CATGGCCGCGCCGGCGCTCTCCCCCGTGAGAACGATGTCGCCTTCCAGGGGGCTGCTCATGGTGAAAACAATGTCCTCCTCTATCTTTACCCCCGTCAGGTTCTCAGCCGCCGCCAGGGAATTCAGGGCCGCGCTCTGGAGGTCTGTCTCCAGGAGGGTGTTCTTGATGTCCACCAGGATCCTGCCGCTCCCCGGCCTCTTCTCCACGTAGAGCTTCAATGCCACCCCCTCGCCATCTGTAACCCCCAGGACGTGGATCCATTTCTTGTCCCTCTCCAGGGAAACTATCTTTCTCTCCACCTCCTGGAGCCTCTCCTCCTTCTCCCTCAGCTCCCTATCTTTAACGTTCACCTCCTCCAGGAGGGATGAGTACTCCACCGCCGTTCTCTGGAGCTCCTCCGTCAAACTCACGACCCTGTCCTGGGTGGACGTCAGATTGTCAAGGAGGTGGTAGTTCAGGGCCACCTGGGCGATGTTCAGAACCATCAGGAGTATGAAGACGTACTTCAACGGCCTCATCATCGGAATCCCGCCACGTAGTTAAAGAGGTCACCGTACAGGGCGGCTATGACGAAGCCCAGGGTGAGGGGTATGACGAAGGGAACGGCAGGGGTTACCCATACCATCTCCCCAGGGCTGCCCTTCTCTCCGAGCTTTGTCTTCCTGACATCCATCAACACGCTGCCCTCCATAACCGCCTCGTAATCCTTCACCTCGTCCGCCCGCACCCTATATCCAAGGAACATCTTAATAAAATCATCCCTCTTTAATCCACCGTTTTTGAGGTTCCTGAGGAAGAAGAGCAGGGGAAGGGGCAGGGAGAGGAGCACGGCGTTGAAGAACACCCCCGGAACGAAGAAGGGGGTTCCGTACACCGGCGAATAAGGGAAAAGCATCGCCAATCCGAGGAGGATCTTCCCATCACCGCCCCCCAGGAAACCGGGGATGTACGTGAGAGCCACCAGGGCGCTGGCAACGGCGAGGGAGACCAGGAAGGCTCTGAGGTCCCCGGGGTTGAGGAGCAGGAACAACAATCCCAGAGCCACGAGGGACATCCACGACTTGTCGTCTATCTCCCGCCTGCGCCAGTCCAGGACGGAGGCGTAGATGAGGATAACTAGGGCCAGAATTATCTTAATGGATTCCATTTCCACGCGTCAAGGAGGATTCTTCTCTTTCTTATACCTGTACTCCAGCTCCCCGATCTTTGCCTCGAGATCGGAGAACTTCTCAGTGAGCTCCGCCAGCTGAGCACTACGCTGCTCCACCTCGGCCACCCTGCCCTCCGATATCTCCCTCCTAAGGGCCGCGAGCTCCCTACCCAGGGCCCTGGCCCTGTCCAGGAGCCGGGAGAACTCCCCCTCCCCTCTCTCCAGTTCTTTTATCCGCTCCTTTAGGGCTTTTTTCTCCTCCTCCAGGGCGAAGATCTTCTTCTCGTACTCCTCCACCTTTTTCATTTTCAAGTACTGATGGTTAAGGACCTTCTGGGAAAGCCTCACCTTGCTGTCCATCTCCTGGAGGGCCTCCCTGAGCTCTGCGAGCTCCTCGGCGTAGCTGGACAGCTGATCCTCTTTCTCCGCCAGGTCCCTGGCAAGCTCGCCCACCTCCTTCAGCTTCTGAGAAAGGCGGGCCTCTGTCTCTCCCAGCTCTTCCTCGAGGGTCTGAATCTTCGTCTCCAGGGCCGTCTTCTCCTCCTCCAGGGCCGTCTTCTCCTCCTCCAGGCGCACAACCCTGTCTTCAAGGGTCTTTATTGTGGCCTCTCTATCCCTGGCCAGGGCCTCCAGCTCGAAGAGGCGCTCCTCGGCCTCCTCCAGGGCCTTTATCCTGCTGTACTGGTACTCCGCCACCTCCTCCTGCAGCCTAAGCTTGCCCTCCATGTTTTTTAGCTTCTCCCTCAGCTCCGCCAGCTCCCCCTTAAGGCCCGCCATCTCCTTCTCCTTGCCTATGATGACGTCGTCCTGCTCCTCAAGCCTAGAGGACAGGATGTTTACCTCCTCCTTCAACCTGGCGATGACCTTGTGGAGCTCAGCCTTCTCCTCCTCCGACTCCCTCAGCTTCTCCTCGTACCTCGCCATCCTGGCGTGCTGATGCTCCATCACCCCCCTGGAAAGCCTGAGCTCCTCCTCGAGCTCCCTTATCTCGCTTTCATAGCTCGATAGCTGCTCCTCCTTCTCGGCGAGTTTTCTGCGGAGGTCGTCGAAATCAGTCATGTCATCCTCCAGCGGCCTCTGTTATCGCCCTGGCGGCGGCTATGAAGTAATCTGAGAGAGGGGCCGATAAACCCGCCCTCCTGGAAACGTCTTCCACTCTGGCGGTGGCCAGATCTTCCACCGTCCTGTACCCTGCCTTGACGAGTTTCTCTTTGTACCCCTCGTCTATTCCCTGGATAACCTCAACCCCCATGGTGACCAGCTCCTCCGGCGCCTTGGAGCGATACGGCGGAGCCAGGAAACGGCTCCACTCCCTGGCCACCCGTATGGCGGGCCTCTTAGCCTCAACCTTAGCCTCGGCCTTAGCCTTAGCCTTAGCCTCGGCCT